>DAOUID010000149.1:0-3652 GCA_034428315.1 Dehalococcoidia bacterium | reverse complement strand
CGAGGTCGAGGCCGTAGCCGGCGGTGCGGGGCACCTCGATATGGGGGATGCCGGCGATGCCGCTGAGGAAGCTGTACATGCCGAAGGTGGGGGTCGCGGCGGCCGTGGCGGAGGGAAGGGCGAGGCGAAGGACGACATCGAGCAGGTCGTCGGAGCCGGACCCGGCGACGACCTGCTCGGGGCGGACGCCAAGGTACCCGGCGATGTCCGCCCGCAGGCCCGTCTGATCGGGGTCGGGGTAGATGTGGAGAGGGGCGGCGGCGGCGGCCTCGCGCACGGCCTCGGGAGCGCCGTAGAGGTTTTCGTTGGCGTCGAGCTTGACGAGCTGGTCGACGGGCACGCCGATCTCCGCGGCAAGCACCTCGAGCGGCTGCACGGGGGCGTAGTGCGCGAGATCGTCGATGTCGGCGCGGAGGTAGCGGCGCGGATTCACGGGACGGCTCGCTAGCGACCCTGGAGACGCCGCTCAACCGACGCGGCGTGCGCCCCGAGGCCCTCGGCGCGGGCGATGACACGGGCGGCCTCGGCCAGCTCCTCGACCTCCTCGGGCGGGATGTTCACGAGGCTGACGGTCTTGAGGAAGTCCCCGACCCCGAGCGGGGAGCTCCAGCGCGCGCTGCCGCCGGTCGGCATAGTGTGGCTGGGACCGGCGGTGTAGTCGCCCACGGCCTCGGGGGAACCCTCGCCGAGGAAGAGCCCGCCGGCGTTCCGGACCTTCATGGCGTACGCGCTCGCGTTCTCGACGATGAGGCAGAGGTGCTCGGGGGCGTACTCGTTGGCCAGCTCGATGGCGTGGTCGATGTCGTTGACGAGGACGCAGCCGCCGCGGGTCTCGATGGCCTCGTTCGCGATCTTGCTGCGTTCGATGTCGCGCAACTGGCGTCGGATGGCCGCTCCGACCTGCTCGGCGAGGTGGTGCGAGGGCGTCAGGAGGATGGGGCTGGCGAGGCGATCGTGCTCGGCCTGGGCAAGCAGGTCGGAGGCGACAAGCTCTGGGTCGGCGCTCTCGTCGGCGATGATCATGGTCTCGGTCGGGCCGTAGACGGCATCGATACCGACGTCGCCGTAGACCTGCTTCTTGGCGAGGGTGACGAAGAGGTTGCCGGGTCCGCAGATCTTGTCGACGCGGGGGATGGTCTCGGTGCCGTAGGCGAAGGCACCGATGGCCTGGGCGCCTCCCGCCTTGAAGACGCCGTCGACGCCGGCGATCTCGGCCGCCACGAGCTTGACGGGTGGGACGGAACCGTCGGGCAGGACGGGGCTGGCGAGGTAGACCTCGTCGACACCGGCGATGCGGGCGGGGATGGCGCACATCAGAACGGTGCTGGGGAGGGGCGCGGCGCTACCTGGCACGTAGATGGCGGCGCGCTCGATGGCGCGCGTGAGCTGGCCGAGACCATTCTGCTGGAAGTCGACGAAGGCCCCTCGGAGCTGCTGCTCGTGGTAGGAGCGGATGCGCCCGGCGGCGAAGTTGAGGGCCTCGACGACCTCGGGGGCGACGGCGTCACGGGCGGCGTGCATCTCCTCGTCGGAGACGCGCAGGTCCTCGACCTGGGCGCCGTCGATGCGGCCGTTGTAGTAGCGGACAGCGTTGTCGCCGTCCTCGCGGACATCGCGAAGGATGCGGCGGACGACCTCGTCGGGCTCGAGCTCCTTGCCGAAGGTGCGGAAGGTGGTCTCGCGCATCTCGAGCGGCTGCTCGCCCGTACCGAGGGGCGTGCGCGCCAGGAGCGTGCGGCGCCCCTCCTCGGCGTTCCGGATTATTCGCACCCGAGATACCTCCCGACGGCGGCCGCGGCCGCGTCGGTGGAGCGCTCGATGAAGGCCTCGACCTCCGCGCTCGTCACGTGGCCGATTGTCTCACCGAGCAACTCGGGGAGCGAATCGAGGAAGCCGGTCAGCTCGCCCCCGGTGTCGTCGACCCCGCTGCGGCGGAGGTGATTCTCGATCATGCCGCGGGCGCGATCCCAGTCCATGCCGCGCTCGGCGATGTCGCAGGCGACCTGGCGCCAGCGTTCGAGGGTCTCGGCATCGACGAAGCCGGCGTCGATGGTGTCGATCGTGCAGGCAAGGGCGTCGCAGATGTCGGCGCGCAGCTCGGCGTCGCCGTGGGCGCGCTCGAGGTCGAACTGGAGGAGGCGGTCCATGACGTTGGCGCGGAGGGGGCCGCCCATGGTCTCGTGGGGGTAGAAGAAGCGTCGGTAGATGCTTGTTATGTACTGTTCATCGAGCACGAGGTGGGTGAGATAGCCCGCCACGAAGGCGCGGGTCGCCTCGTTCAGGCGCGAGGGATCGGCAAGGCGGCCGTGCGCCTCGAAGAAGCCTGCAACGGAGTCCTGGTGGTCGAACACGGAGAGGTCGAAGAAATGCGTGGTGCGGCGGTCGGCGCGCGTGAGGATGCGGATGTCGGGGGCGGTGGCGCCGAGCAGGTAGTGGCCAGAGTCGGCGGAGAGGGCGTCGGGGGGCAACGCCCCGGCCAGCCGGCGGGCGAGGATCATGTGGAGGGTGATGGGCGGCATCAAGCGCCTCCCCGGGCCCCCTGCGCCACGGCCCCGGCCTCCTCCGCGGCGGCGGCGCGAACGCCTTCGCGGAGCCTGTCGAGGAGCAGGTCGAGCAGATCACGGCGGGAGGTGCGGGGGTTGGTGGCGGCGATGACGCAGTTGGTCGAGTCGAGGAAGGGGTCGAGCATGCGGAGGTTGTTGACGCGCAGGCTGGTGCCCGTCTCCGTGCCCTCGATGAGGATGTCGGCGTCCTCGGGGACAAAGGCCTCGCTCGCCCCGGCGATGGGGATGATGGCGGTGTGGGGGAGGCGGAGCTCACGCGCCCACTCCTCGGCGAGCCCCGGGAACTCGCTGGCGATGCGCACGGGACGGCCGAGCCGCGACCAGATGGCGAGGGCCTCCTGCGTCGTCTCGGCGGGGAAGTCGTTGTGGACCACGGGGCCGATGCGGTAGCGGCTGCGGCGCAGGTCCAGCGCCATCTCAACGGGCGAGGCGGGGAAGAAGGCGAGGTGCTCCCGCAGGCGGTCGACGCCGCTGACGGCGACATCGAAGGCGCCCATCGCGACGAGGCCGGGCATGTCCTGCGGGCGCACGACCTTGACCTCGAGCCCTTCGATCGGCGAGGACGGGCGGCGGACGAAGTCGCGCTCGCCGTAGCCCTCGAAGGCGAGCCCGGCGTCGGCGAGGGCGGCGAAGGTGTGGCGCTGGGCGTGGCCGTCGGGGAGGGCCAGGCGGAGCACGCCGGTGTCGCGTTCCGTGCGGGACAGCACGGCGTCGGTCGCCTGGCCGGGCAGGGTCAGCTCCGCCTCGCTGGGGACGAAGGCGGGCGTCAGCGGCTCGACAATGGCGCTGCAGTCGCGCTCGCGGAGGGAGCGGGCGTTCGCGACCAAGGCGACGCCGCCACGGAAGAGGCGGTGCAGGGGTACGAGCCCGAGCGCCTCGACGGCGGCGGCATCGGCGGCGGCGACAACGGCCAGGTCGGCGTCCTCGGGCGGGTAGGCCTCGACCGAGCCGTAGAGGTCGAGCAGGGTGTAGCAGGGGAGGCGGAGGCGGGAGGCGAGCAGGTCGGTGAGGTTGGGGAGCTCGGTGGCGAGGCGCACGCCATCGAGGGAGCGAGGGTCGGGCATCTCGCCGGGCGCAAGGCCGGCGGC
>DAOUID010000148.1:0-3309 GCA_034428315.1 Dehalococcoidia bacterium | reverse complement strand
CTCCGAGAGGCTCTGTCCGGAGGGCGCGAGAGCGCCTGGCTCGACGCGTGGCGCACGCGCGATTCCCGCGCCCGGGAGGCGCTGTCCCGGTACGCGCTCGCGGTGCCCGAACCCTTCGAGGGCCGGGCCGTCGTCGAATTGCAGCGCGTGCTCCCCGCCGGCGCGACCATCTTCGCCGGCAACAGCATGCCCGTCCGCGATGTCGACTCCTTCCTCGCGAGCGACGAGAAGCCGCTCGCGGTCGCCTCCAACCGAGGCGCCAACGGCATCGACGGCGTCGTCTCCTCGGCCCTCGGCCACGCCGCCGCCGGCCTCGGGCCGGTCGCGCTCCTCATCGGCGACCTCTCCCTCTTCCACGACCTCAACGGACTCTGGGCGGGAGCGAGGCACGGCCTCGACCTGACCGTCGTGCTGGTCAACAACGAGGGCAGCGCCATCTTCCACTACCTCCCCCAGGCCGCCCACGAGCACGTCTTCGAGGAGTGGTTCGCCACCCCCAGCGACATCGACTTCGTCGCCGCCGCGCGCGCCTACGGCGCCAGTCACTGCCTCCTGAGCGACTGGAGCGAGTTGCCGGGCGAGCTTACCCGCCCCGGTCAGGGCGTCCGCATCGTGGAAATCCGCACCGATCGCACGCGCAACCTCGAAATGCACGAGGAGGCGTGGGCGAAGGCCTGCGAGGCGGCCTGGACATGACGCTCGTCCCGCTCGACGGCGGCTTCTCCCTCAACGTGGAGCGCATGGGGAGCGGTCCGCCCCTCGTTCTCCTCCACGGGTTCACCGGCTCTGCGATGAGCTGGGGACCACTCGCCGAGATGCTCGCTGCGCGCAACACCGTCCTCGCCGTCGACATCGTCGGGCACGGCGCCTCCGGCAAGCCCGACGACCTCGCCCCCTACGCCATCGACCGCGCCGCCCGTGATGCCGTCGCCGCCATGCTCGCTCTCGGCTTCCGCCGCGCTTCGTGGCTCGGCTACTCGATGGGGGGCCGCCTCGCGCTCTACGTGGCCGCGACCCTCCCCACGGCTGTCGACCGGCTCGTGCTCATCGGAGCCTCCCCCGGCCTCGCCGACCCCGGGGAGCGCGAGGCCCGCCGCGCCGACGACGAAGCGCTCGCCGATCGCATCGAGACCGAAGGCGTTCCCGCCTTCGTCGACTACTGGGAGTCCCTGCCCCTCTTCGAGACCCAGGCGCGTCTGCCCGCGGGCATGAGGCTCGCGATACGCCGGGGCCGCCTCGCCAACGATGCCCGCGGGCTCGCCAACAGCCTGCGCGGCATGGGAACCGGCGCGCAGCCCCCGCTCCACGATCAGCTCGACGAAGTCGAAACCCCGTCCCTCCTCCTCGCGGGCGCAAAGGACGCGAAGTTCGCCGCCATCGTCCGCGAGATGGCCGCCATGCCGAACGCCCGCGCCCACCTCGTTCCCGAGGCCGGGCATGCCGCACACATCGAGAAACCGGCATACTGCGCGCGGACGATCACCGCCTTCCTGGAGGAAGGCGCGAGGGAGCGCAGCGATGGCGGTAGCCTGGGAGCCGGCCGGTGACTACGAGGACATCCTCTACGGGAAAGCCGAGGGGATCGCCCGCATCAGCATCAACCGTCCCGAGGTCCACAACGCCTTCCGCCCCGAGACCGTCTTCGAGCTGATCGACGCCTTCCAGAAGGCGCGCGAGGACCCCGATGTCGGCGTCGTCCTCTTCACCGGCGAAGGTGGCCGCGCGTTCTGCTCCGGGGGCGACCAGCGCGTCCGCGGCCACGGCGGCTACGTCGGCGAGGACGACGTCGCCCGCATCAACGTCACCGACCTGCACAAGCTCATCCGCTCCATTCCCATCCCCGTGATTGCGCTCGTGGCGGGCTGGTCGATCGGCGGCGGGCATGTCCTGCACGTTATCTGCGACCTCACCATCGCCGCCGACAACGCCCGTTTCGGCCAGACCGGGCCCCGCGTCGGGTCCTTCGACGGCGGCTTCGGCGCCGCCCAGCTTGCTCGCCTCGTGGGCCAGAAGAAGGCCCGCGAGATCTGGTACCTCTGCCGCCAGTACGACGCCCAGGAGGCCCTCGAGATGGGCCTCGTCAACGCCGTCGTCCCGCTGGACCAGCTCGAGGAAGAAGGCGTCCAGTGGGCCCGCGAGGCGCTGATGCACAGCCCCCTCGCCCTCCGCCTCATGAAGTCGTCCTTCAACGCCGAGCTTGACGGTATGGCCGGCGTCACCGAGCTCGCCCACAACGCGACCCTGCTCTTCTACATGAGCGACGAGGGCAAGGAGGGTCGCAACGCCTTCATCGAGAAGCGCGAGCCGGCCTACTCGGACATGCAAAAGTTCCCGCGACGGCCATGACCCCCGCCGGCCCCATCGCGAGCCTGCGCTGGCGGCCCTGGCGCATCCCCCTGCGCGACCCCCTCGCCACCGGCGCGGGCGACCTGACGGAGCGCGAAGGCTTCGTCGTCCGCATCGAGACCGCGAACGGCGCCGCCGGCCTCGGCGAGTGCGCGCCCCTCCCCGGGGAACGCCTGAGTCCCGCCGCACTCGAGCGGCGCGTCGCCGAAGTGGGCCGCGCACTCGTCGGGCGTCCGCCCGACGAGGCCTGGCGCTCCCTCCCCGGCGATCCCCTCCCCGGTGCCGACGTCGCCATCGAGACCGCGCTCGCCGCCCTCCTCGCGAGGGCGTGCGGCGCTCCCCTCGCCGACTGGCTCGCGGATCAGGCCGGCCTCGCCCCTCCCGCTCCCGTCCCTGTGCCCGTGAACGCGCTCCTGGGCGCCGCCCTGCCGGACGACCTCGCTCGCGAGGCCGCGGCCGCAGCGGCCTGTGGCTTCCGGACGGTGAAGGTGAAGGTCGGCGGTAACCTTCACATCGACGGTGGCCGGCTTCGCGCCGTCCGCGCGGCGCTCGGCCCCGAGGCCGAGCTCCGCATCGACGCCAACGGCGCCTGGAGCGAGGAGGACGCCGTCACCGCCCTCGCGGCGCACGCCGTCCACGGGGTCGCCCTCTGCGAGCAGCCGGTCGCGTCCGGCCCCGGCGCTCCCGAGCGCCTCGCTCGCGTCCGCGCCGCAAGCCCCCTCCCCATCGCCGCCGACGAGTCCTGCGGCTCGTCGGCCGACCTTCGCGTGCTCCTCGGCGCCGACTCGGTCGACGCCGTCATCATCAAGCCGCTGCGCACGGGTCTCGCCGAGGCCCTCGCCATGATCGGCGAGGCTGCCGCTCGCGACGTGCCCTGCATCCTGACCACAACGTTCGATACCGGCATCGGGACCGCCCTCGCGCTCCACCTTGCCGCGCTCTTGCCCCCCCCCCCCCCCCCCC
>DAOUID010000147.1:0-4458 GCA_034428315.1 Dehalococcoidia bacterium | reverse complement strand
GGAACTGGGAGACCTTCCCCGAGTACCTCGACTACCTCGACACGCTCCCCAAGGCGCTCGACGTCGGCACGCAGGTGCCGCACGGCGCCGTCCGCTCCTACGTGATGGGTGAGCGGGGCGCGATGAACGAGCCCGCCAACCCCGAGGACATCCACGAGATGAAGGCGCTCGTGCGCGAGGGCATCGAGGCTGGCGCGCTCGGCGTCTCCACCTCCCGCACCATCGTCCACCGCGCCATCGACGGCGTGAACGTGCCCGGCACGTTCGCCGAGGAGGACGAGATGATGGCCTTCGGCGAGGCCCTCGCCGAGGCCGGCACGGGCGTCTTCGAGCTGGCGCCCGCGGGCGTCACCGGCGACGACATGAACCTCCCCGACCTGGAGGTCGCCTGGATGCGGCGAGTCTCCGCCGCCACCGGCCGCCCCATCACCTTCGCTCTCGTCCAGCTCGATGCCGAGCCCGACCACTGGAAGCGCATGTTCGACCTCTCCGAGGAGGCCGCCGCCGAGGGCGCCGACCTCTACCCGCAGGTCACCGCGCGAGCGCCCGGCGTCCTGCTCGGCCTGCAGACGAACCACCCCTGGGTGAACGCGCCCACCTTCCAGGAGATCAGCGGCCACTACAAGCTCGGCGAGGGCGACGCCCACCACCTCCGCCGCGTCCCTATCGAGGAAGTCGCCGCCGAGATGCGCAAGCCCGAGGTCAAGGCGAAGCTCATCGAGGAGCTCGAGGCGGCCCACCAGGACATCGCCTTCATCAACCTCGGGCGCGTGTTCCAGCTGCAGGAACCCCTCGACTACGAGCCCTCCGAGGAGGACTCGGTGGCCGCCATGGCCGAGCGCGAGGGTCGCCAGGCCCATGAGCTCTTCTACGACCTCCTGCTCGAAGACGACGGCAGGCGCCTCTTCTTCGCCCCTACCCTCAACTACACCGAATTCAACTACGACGTCGTCCGCAAGATGCTGACCCACCCGCGCGCCGCCCTCGGCCTGGACGATGCGGGCGCGCACTGCGGCGTCATCTGCGACGCGAGCATGCCGACCTTCATGCTCACGCACTGGGCCCGCGACCGCTCCCGCGGCGAGGGCCTGCCCCTCGAGTTCGTCGTCAAGAAGATGACGAGCGACACCGCCCGCCTCTACGGCCTCAACGACCGCGGGGTCCTGAAGCCGGGTATGAAGGGCGATGTCAACGTCATCGACCTGGAGCGGCTGCAGCTGCGAGCCCCCGAGCTCGCCCACGACCTTCCCGCCGACGGTCGCCGTCTCGTCCAGCGGGCGGAGGGCTTCGTCGCCACCATCGTGAGCGGCGAGGTCATCATGCGCGACGGCGAGGACACCGGCGCCCGCCCCGGCAAGCTCGTGCGGGGCGAGCAGCAGCCCGTCGCCGGCGTGAGCTAGCCACAGTTCCAGGCCAGTCGACTCCGGCCCGGGCGACCTCGGTCGTCCGGGCCTCCTTTTGGCCCGTTGTGGATGGGCCAGCCTCAACTGAGAAGGGAAAGGCCATGACCATCACCTCCATCAATCCCGAGGCGCTCCACCGCAACCCCGCGTTTTCGCAGGCGATCGCGGTCGATGGCCCCCATCGCACCGTCTATGTGGGAGGGCAGAACGCGGTCGATGTGGACGGAAACGTGGTTGGCCAGGGCGACGTAGCTGCCCAGGCCGAACAGGTCGCCCGCAACCTCCAGGCCGCCCTGGAGGCGGCCGGCGCGACGCTGGACGATGTCGTGAAACTCACCATCTACCTGGTCGAGCCACACTCCGCCTTCCCCGCCTACGGAGCCTTCCAGCGCGTCTGGGGAATGCCCGCCACCCCTCCCACGATCAGCCTCCTCTACGTCTCGGGCCTCTTCCAGCCCGACTTTCTGCTGGAGGTCGATGCGGTGGCGGTCGTCTCCTCGTAGGGGCCGAACCAGTCCCCCAACCCCGCCACGCGCGGTATGCTTAGCCCACACGCGAGGCAGCGCCCCGCTCGTCGGTGCGCCCACGACTCCACGGACGGGAGAACCCCATGACCGAGACGATGTACAAGGACATGATCGAGGCCGTCGCCGAGTGTCCGGTGAACCTCGAGGAGATCGACCTCTTCGAGCCCGGCCAGCAGGAGCACTGGTTCGACTCCTACAAGATCCTCCACGAGGAAGCGCCCGTCATGCGCATCCCCGGTGAGGGCACCACTCCCGATACCGACGGCTTCATCATCACCAAGTACGACGACATCGCGATGATCATTCGCGACCCCTACACCTTCCCCCAGCCCTCCTACGCGGGAGCCGGCCTCGAGGTGGAGGAGGAGGACGACCACTCCGTCCTCCTCGACGCGATGGCCCGCAACACGCTGCGTCCCAACATGGAGCTGCACAAGCAGCACCGCATCCAGCTCACCGACCCCTGGGTGGGCGCGACCGGCGCTCCCCGCCACCGCCCCATGGTCACCCGCTTCGTCGACGAGCTCATCGACAACTGGATCGACCGCGAGCCCTCCGAGATCGACTTCGTCGAGGAGTTCGCCGCGCCGCTTCCGCAGATGGTGATGACCACCATCCTCGGCTTCCCCTTCGAGGACATGCCCCAGCTCCGCATCTGGGGGCAGGCCCAGGTTCGCCGCTTCGTCTATGGCAAGGGCCACCGCAACCTCATGAGCGACGAGGAAGAGGCGGACAACGCCCGCGACCTCGGCGACTTCATGCAGTACGTCCAGAGCCACGTCGCGAAGAAGCGCCAGGACCCCCAGGACGACATGACCTCGTTCCTTACGCAGGTCGAGTACATGGGCCGCAAGCTCACCGACTCCGAGGTCGTTGGCGTGGTCTTCGGCATGCACATCGGCGGGCTGGAGACCACCCAGTACGCCATCGCCGCCGAGGCCGAGCTCCTCGGTCGTGATCCCGAGCTCTGGAACACGCTCAAGGCAGATCGCTCGAAGATTCGCTTCTTCGTTGAGGAGGGCATGCGCATCCAGGCCCCCACCCAGGGCCTCTCGACCCGCATGACCGCGAAGGACGTGGAGCTTCGGGGCGTCACGATCCCGAAGGGCTCGATCCTGCACCTCCGCTACGGGGCCGCGAACCACGACCCCGAGGAGTACCCCTGTCCCGCCGATGTCGACCTTTCGCGGCCAAACACCGGCCGCCACATGACGTTCTCGCAAGGCATCCGCGTCTGTCCCGGGGCCGGCATCTCCCGCCTCGAACAGAACATCGCCTGGGAGCGACTCCTGGAGCGCCTTGATGGCATCTCCTTCACACCCGGAAAGAACGACTTCCGCCACCAGCCCGGCATCATGCTCGGACTGTGGGACCTCCACCTCAGCTTCGAGAAAGCGAAGTAGCACGCGAGGAGCGACGTGGCCGAACCGGATTCCGTGAAGGAGCTTGCGCGGCTCGCTCGCGAGGCGGCGAAGGTGCGCTGGGGGCCGGAGGACACCGGCGCCGCTCCCGTCCTGCCCGGCAAGGAGAAGCGCCCCGACGAGGCCGACCCCGAGCGCATGTCCGGCGACAAGGAGCGCGAGGTCCTCAAGGCCCTCGACCCCTTCTGGACGCGCGGCATCGTCAAGCCCGAGGACGAGGGCTAGGCCATCGCGCGGTTGCGGCGAGACCCGTGGCGGGCGATACTGTCTGTACCCCCCCAGTTGCCTAGGTGGCTGGGATCGAGGCCCGCTTCGGCGGGCTTCTTGTTTGCTACCAACCCTCCGGCTTGCGAATCTCGCCCCTCCGGTCGTACAGCACTGCGGGCAGTTGACAATCCGCGATGACCCGCTTTCGTAGCTGCCTCGCCGACGTTCCCACAAGCCTCCGCGACCGCCTGCTCCGTGGATGCGGATTCACAATCTGGACGGCGATGCCCAGCTCCTCCCGGGCGACGCGGACGGGCTCCGCGAGGTCCGAGTCGTTGCTGATGACTACTGCCGTGTCGCAGCGCCCCTTGAAGGCGTCCAGGAGGAGATGGGTGGCGAGGTTCACGTCCGAGCCCTTCTCCTCCGTCCTCAGCACTTCCACGATGGTGTTCGTGTCCGAGGCGAGCGGCAGGCGGGTGGGACGTGTGACGAAGTGTCCGTAGTGAATCTCGATCAGTGAATTGCTGGCCAGCGCGCGAAGGTACGCTGCCTGACGCACGGGGCGCTGAGGATCGTCCGGGCGCTCGGTTACCCGCGCGGTGAAGTAGCGGATCTTGACGATGTCGTCGCGAGGAAGCAGACGCCGGCAGACCGCTTCCAGGTCTACCCACTTGTAGGGCGTTCCCTTGACGGCGCCGTAGTAGAAGTTGAACCCGTCTACATAGACAATCGTGGTCACGAAACACTAAGCATACGCGGTCGGCACGAGGACGCTCCCCGACGCTAGGCCCACTCCAGCGCGAGCTCGTCGCCGAAGAAGGCCGCCAGCAGCTCCGCCTCCGCCTCCGCCCCCTTCCGGACTTCCGCGGCGAGTTCCCCGAACGGCTCGATGCGTACGTT
>DAOUID010000146.1:0-3620 GCA_034428315.1 Dehalococcoidia bacterium | reverse complement strand
TTGGAGGCGTGCTCGCTGTGGATGACCTTGACCATGGCGACCTGCTCGGGGGTGGTGCCGTAGTCGTACATGTGGCGCATGAAGCTGGGGCTGAAGTTCTGGCCGGCGCTGAGCCAGCCGTAGGGTGCGGTGTGGACGGCATCGCCGCCGATGGGGGCAGCGGCCCGGACGCCCGTGCCGCCGATGCGGACCTGGGAGTAGCCGTTCATGGAGCGGAAGACGACGACGGTGTTGCACATGCCCGCTTCGATGGCGCCGATGGCGAGGCCGATGAGGGCTTCGCTGCTGGAGCCGCCGCCGTAGACGTCCATGTAGAAGTTGAGGCGGATGCCGAGGTCGCCGGCGATCATGGGGGAGGGGGTGGAGTCGTTGTTGGAATACGACATCATGCCGTCGACTTCGGAGGCGGGGATGCCCGCGTCCTCCATCGCGTTCTTGACGGCCCAGGTTCCAAGCGCGCGCGTGGTCAGGTTCGAGCCACGGGTGTAGGTGGTTTCGCCGACGCCGATGATGGCGTACTTGTCGCGCAGGTATTTGGGGGCTGTTGCATCGACATCAGAGGTCATGGAGCACGCTCCCTGGCGGATTCCGGGGCAGTCTAGCGGGGCGGGGTGGGCGGTGCAGGGGGTAATTTCCGAAGCGTTTCGCGGACGGCGAGCTTGAGGTTGCGCGGCGGGTGGATGTCGCTCACCGCTTTCTGCTGGATGCGCCGCAGCACTTCGGGATCGAAGGGTTCACGCAACGTGATCGACCCCTTCTCCCGGGCCTCCTCCAACCTCGTCAGTGATTCCAGCTTGGCCCGGCGGAACGGAATACACGAAGGGTAGCGAATGAACGGGTGGTCGCCGGGAGCGAGCACGAGGCAGTGCTCACCACAACCGGGCCTCCCATGCGAGGTGAGGTTTGCCAGAGCCATCCTGCCACGACGGTCTGGGGTGCTGAGGACGACGTACAAATGGTTGTCCCGGTCGTATCCGACGAACGTGGTTCCGGGATCCACGGTCTAGGAGAGATACCGCTTGTGGAGATCATGAAACGCGGTGACTTCGCTCTCCACTTTGGCGATTTCCTTCTTCGTGAATCCTTCACTCTTCAGAATGCGTCTCGGGTCGATGGGGGCAGAAGACCCCTTCGGGTCCGTCCACTCCGGCAGCGTGTGCGTGTAGTCCACGAGATCCCACTCATTGGTGTCGCCATATTCCCGGAAAATAGCGTCAAGCAGCGACCTCTCGTAGTCGGACAGTTCATCATCGATCTCGTCGAGCTCGACCGGGCAGACGGCCGTTACGGCGTAGGCGTCGGGGTCAGATACGTACTCGTGCCAGACGGAGGAGCCACCTCCCCCTGTCTGCCTTATGAGGTCGAGGACGTTGCTGAGGACCGGCCCGTTCTCCATCGAGACCAGCCGGTCGCCCGTAATCGGGTGGCCCGTCTCAACGAAGGCGCGCCGGTCGGCAAGGTACAGCAGCTTGATGAGCTTGATGTAGGGCATTGGAGCGCCATGGCGATGCAGGAGGTGAGCCGCCGCCTGCGCGGCCTTTCGCTCGTCGAACACAAACTTCATTTTCATTGTCCGGTGCGACTATGAGTCTATACCGAAAGTGCACGTCGATGGTGACAGCCGTCTTCGTCCTAGCGGGCGGTGTAGCCGCCGTCGACGGGGAGGGTGATGCCGGTGATGAAGGAGGCGTCGTCGCTGGCGAGGAAGGCGGCGGCGGCGGCGATCTCCTCGGGCTGGCCGAGGCGCCCAAGGGGGTGCAGCGACTCGAGGAAGCCGGCGACGCCCTCCTCTTCCCCAAGCGCCTCCTCGATCATCGGCGTGTGGATGTAGCCGGGGGCGATTGCGTTCACGCGGACGCCGTGGTTCGCGTAGATGAGGGCGAACTGACGCGTCAGGCCGACGACGCCGTGCTTGGCGGCGATGTAGGCGCCGGAACCGTCGACGGGCGGGAACTCGGTGACGCGGCTGCTGACGAGGCCGACGAGGCCCGCGATCGAGGCGGTGCTGATGATGGCGCCGCCACCGCGCTCGGCCATGAGGGCGCCGCCGTGGCGAAGCCCGTAGTAGACGCCGCTGAGGTTGACGGCGATGGTGATGTCCCACTCGGCGCGGCCGACGCCGGCGTTGTTGTAGAGCACGTCGAGGCCGCCCAGCTCGCGGACGGTCTCCTCGCAGGCGGCCCTGACCGCCTCCTCCTCGGTGACGTCGACCTGGAGGGCGGCGCTGGAGCCGCCGCCCTCGGCGATGGTGGCGGCGGTGGCCTGGGCGGTGGCCTCGTCGAGGTCGACGCACATGACGCTTGCGCCCTCGGCGGCGAAGCGCAGGGAGGAGGCCCTGCCGATCCCGGAGCCCGCCCCCGTGACGAGCGCGACCTTCCCCTCGAGCCGGTCCATGAGCATCCCCCTGGCCGCGGTGGCGGCGCCCGATTGTAGGCCGGGGGCGGGCCGCCCCGCGCGGGGCGTACGATGGCGGCCACCTCAAGCGGAGGGCTCGGCGTGGCAGCACTGAACGGCGGACAGATCATCGCGCGGCAACTGAAGGCGGCGGGCATCGACACGGCCTTCGGGGTGGTGGCGGGACCCATGATCGAGGTCATGGCGGCGATGGAGCGGGAGGGGATCACGGTGGTGAACTGCCGCCACGAGGTCTCGGCGGGGTTCGCGGCCTCAGCCTGGGGCTGGGCAAGGGGGAAGCCGGGGGTGCTGGTGGTCGGGTCGGGCCCGGGGATGACGAACGCCGTCACCCCCATGTACGTCGCCACGGAGAGCGCGATGCCGCTGGTGGTGCTGGGCGGCTCGTCGGCGGGGAGCCAGCGGGGGCTGGGGGCCTTCCAGGAGGCCGACCAGGTCGCGTTTGCGGCGCCCGGCTGCAAGTGGGCGACGCAGGTCGACAGCCAGGCGCGTATCGCCGAGTACGTGCACCTCGCGCTCGGGCGCGCCCTGAACGGGCGCCCCGGAGCGGTCTACCTCGACTTTCCGGCCGAGCTGATCCGCACGCCGTTCGAGGAGGAGGACGTGCTCTGGCGCACGAGCGAGCCGGAGATCTCGCGGCCCCACCCGGACCCCGACGCCCTCGAAGCGGTGGCGGACATGCTGACGGAGGCGGAGCGGCCGCTTGTCATCATGGGGAAGGGCGCGGGCTGGGCGGAGGCGGGGCTGCCGCTGCAGCGGCTCGTCGACCGGGGCATCCCCTTCGTGTCGTCGCCGATGGGGCGGGGCTCGATCCCCGATGACCATCCGATGTTCATGAACGCCGCCCGGTCGGCGGCGCTGGGCGGGGCGGATGCGGTGCTCATGGTGGGCGGACGCTTCAACTGGGTGTTCCAGTTCGGACAGCCGCCGCGCTTCGCCGAAGGGGCGCGCCTCGCCCACATCGACATCGTGGCGGAGGAGTTCTACAGCGGCGCGGACGTCGAGACCGGCATCGTGGCGGACTGCGCCGTCGCCGTGGAGCAGCTCAACGGGCTGCTCGAGGGGCGCAGCCTGCGGGTCGCGAACAGCGACTGGGTGGGGACGCTGCAGGAAGCGCGCGACCGGAACGAGGCGGGCTCGGCGGAGGCGATGGCCTCGGACGAGGTGCCCATCAACCACTTCCGGCTGCTGCGCGACGTGCGCGACTG
>DAOUID010000145.1:0-4090 GCA_034428315.1 Dehalococcoidia bacterium | reverse complement strand
CGGACGGCGAGCCTGGAAAGACGAGACCACGCACGCTCTAGTCCGCCTGGACCCGCAGGGCCGGTACGGATGGCGAGCCGCGGCCAGCAAGCAGTACCTGGCTCCCGGTTCTACCGTTCCGCGCCCTGCCGAACCCGGCAAGGGCGTTTTTCGTGGCCACCGACGCGAGCGCGGGAGGGAACCGATGGGACGCCTTTCGATTCACAAGCTGGCGGAATGGAAGCGAGACGGCCGTCGCTTCGCCATGCTGACGGCGTACGACTACGCGATGGCGCGGCTGGTCGAGCAGGCGGGCGCGCCCGTGATTCTCGTGGGCGACTCGCTCGGCACGGTGATGCTGGGCCACGACTCGACGGTGCCCGTGACGATGGACGACATGCTCCACCACACGAAGGCCGTGGTTCGGGCGACGGAGCGCTGCCTCGTGGTGGCGGACATGCCCTTCATGAGCTACCAGGCGAACGCCGACGAGGCGGTCGCGAACGCGGGGCGGCTGCTGCAGGCGGGCGCCGGCGCGGTGAAGCTCGAGGGCGGCAGCGCGGTGGCGCCGCTCGTGCGGCGGATGGTGTCGGCGGGGATACCGGTGATGGGGCACCTGGGGCTGACGCCCCAGTCGGTGAACCAGTTCGGCGGGCACAAGGTGCAGGGCAAGACGCCGGCAGCAGCGGCCCGCATCATCGGCGACGCGCGCGCGCTGGAAGAGGCGGGCGCCTTCGCGGTCGTGCTGGAGACGGTGCCGGCGCCGCTCGCGAAGATGGTGACGGAGCGAATCAGCGTGCCAACGATCGGCATCGGCGCGGGCGTGGACTGCGACGCCCAGGTGCAGGTCCTGCACGACCTGCTGGGGCTGTTCGACGACCAGCGGCAGTACCGGCACGCGAAGCAGTACGCGGTGCTGGGCGAGGCGATCCGGGGAGCCGTCCGCGAGTACGTGGCGGATGTCGAGGACGGGGCGTTCCCGACCGAGGCGGAGAGCTTCCCGATGGCCGAGGAGACGATGAGCGAGCTGCGCCAGGGCGCCAGCACGCCCGCCTGACCCACCCGCTTCGGCGTCGCGCATGGAGATCCTGAGGACCCCGGCGGAGATGCGCGCCTGGAGACGGGCGCATGCGGGCAGCCTCGGGCTGACGCCGACAATGGGATACCTGCACGAGGGGCACCTCTCGCTGGTGCGGCGATCGCTGGCCGAGAACGAGGCGTCGGCGGCGAGCATCTTCGTGAACCCGACGCAGTTCGGCCCAGGCGAGGACCTTGAACGGTACCCGCGGGACGAGGAGGGCGACCTGCGGCAGCTCAGGGAGCTCGGCGTGGATGCGGTGTACCTGCCAGCCGTCGAAGCGGTGTACCCGGAGGGATACCAGACGTACGTGACGGTGGAGGGCGTGTCGCAGGGGCTTGAGGGGGGATCGCGGCCGGTCCACTTCCGCGGGGTGGCAACGGTGGTGACCAAGCTGCTGAACGCCGTACAGCCGGACCGCGCCTACTTCGGGAAGAAGGACGGCCAGCAACTGCGCGTCATCCGGCAGCTGACGCAGGACCTGGACCTGCCGGTCGAGATCGTGGCCTGCGATACGGTGCGAGAGGCGGACGGGCTGGCGATGAGCAGCCGCAACGCTTACCTGACGCCCGAACAGCGCCCGGCGGCAGCCGTGCTCTCGCGGGCGCTGCGGGAGGCGGAGCGGAAGTTCGAGGACGGTGTGCGCTCGGCGGAGGCGCTGCGGGCGGGGGTGCGGGCGACGGTGGAGGCGGAGCCGCTGGCGGAGCTCGACTATGTGTCGGTGGCGGACTCGGAAACGCTGACGGAGGTCGAGGGTGAGGTGGCCGGTGCGGCGATGATGTCGCTGGCGGTGCGCTTCGGGGCGGTGCGGCTGATCGACAACGTGACCCTGGACGAGGACGGGTAGGGTCGCTGCTACACTGGCGTCCATGGTATCCGTGGCCTCCCCAACGGAGGGCGCCTTCAAGCTGAGCGCCGACTTCCAGCCGACCGGCGACCAGCCCCAGGCGATCGACAAGCTGGTCGAGGGGCTGCAGCGCGGGGATCGTTACCAGACGCTGCTGGGCGCGACGGGCTCGGGGAAGACGTTCACGATCGCGAACGTCGTGCAGGCGGTGGGGCGGCCGACGCTCGTGCTGGCGCACAACAAGACGCTGGCGGCGCAGCTCTGCGCGGAGCTGAAGGAGTTCTTCCCGGAGAACTCGGTCGAGTACTTCGTGAGCTACTACGACTACTACCAGCCCGAGGCGTACATCCCGCGGAGCGACACGTACATCGCCAAGGACGCGGACATCAACGACGAGATCGACAAGCTGCGGCACGCGGCCACGCGGGCGCTGTTCACGCGGCGCGACGTGATCATCGTGGCGAGCGTGAGCTGCATCTACGGCCTGGGGGAGCCTTCCGGCTACGAGGAGTTCATCCTCCGGATGAAGGTGGGGGAGCAGCTTGAGCGTCGCGACGTGCTGCGGCGGATGGTGGAGATGCAGTACGAGCGGAACGACCAGAACGTGGTCCGGGGCCGCTTCCGGATGCGGGGCGACTCGCTCACGATCCTGCCGAGCTACGAAGAGTTGGCGGTCCGCATCGACTTCTGGGACAACGAGGTGGAGCGCATCAGCGAACTCGACCCGCTGACGGGGGAGATCGTGGCGGAGCGGGAAGCGATCGAGATCTTCCCGGCCAAGCACTTCGTGACGAGCAAGGACAACCTCGAAGACGCGCTCAAGGCGATCGAGACGGAGCTGGGCGACCAACTCACGTTCCTGAAGGAGCAGGGAAAGATCCTGGAGGCGGCGCGGCTGGAGGAGCGGACTCACTACGACCTGGAGACGCTGCGGGAGACAGGCTACTGCGCGGGCATCGAGAACTACTCGCGACACCTGCAGGTACGCCCGGCGGGCTCGACGCCGTGGTGCCTGCTCGACTAC
This sequence comes from Dehalococcoidia bacterium, assembly GCA_034428315.1. Taxonomy (GTDB): domain Bacteria; phylum Chloroflexota; class Dehalococcoidia; order Tepidiformales; family Tepidiformaceae; genus UBA2991. The sequence goes on along the minus strand of DAOUID010000145.1, from coordinate 1,162 downwards.
TTCCCGGACGACTGGCTGCTGGTCGTGGACGAGTCGCACATCACGCTGCCGCAGGTGCAGGGGCAATTCTTCGGGGACCGCTCGCGCAAGGAGACGCTGGTGGAGTTCGGGTTCCGGCTGCCGAGCGCGCTGGACAACCGGCCGCTGACGTTCGACGAGTTCGACCAGCACATCAACCAGACGATCTTCGTGAGCGCGACGCCGGCGGACTACGAGCTGGACCAGTCGACACAGGTGGCGGAGCAGGTCATCCGGCCCACGGGCGTGCTCGACCCGGTGGTGGAGGTGCGCTCGACGGACGGGCAGATCGACGACCTGCTGGCGGAGATCCAGGCGACGACGGCGAAGGGTCAGCGGGTGCTGGTGACGACGCTGACGAAGAAGATGGCGGAGGACCTCGCGGACTACCTGACGGAGATGGGCGTGAAGACGCACTACCTCCACTCGGAGGTGGAGACGCTGGACCGGGTGGAGATCCTGCGAGACCTGCGGCTGGGGGTGTACGACGTGGTGGTGGGGATCAACCTGCTACGGGAGGGGCTGGACCTGCCGGAGGTGTCGCTGGTGGCGATCCTCGACGCGGACAAGGAGGGGTACCTGCGCTCGAACCGTTCGCTGATCCAGACGATCGGGCGGGCGGCGCGGCACGTGGAGGGGCGGGTGGTGATGTACGCGGATCATGTGACGGCGAGCATGCGCAAGGCGCTCGACGAGACGGAGCGGCGGCGGGGCATCCAGGACACTTATAACCGGGAGCACGGGCTGGAGGCGTCGACCATCACGAAGGCGATCCGGGACATTACGGACCACGTGCGGGAGGTGGCGGAGGAGCCGGCGGAGTACGACGCGGGCGTGCCGGCGGGGATGCCTCCGGACGAACTGCTGCGGATGATCAAGGAGCTGGAGCGGGAGATGAAGGGGGCGGCGAAGAACCTCGAGTTCGAGAAGGCGGCGGCGCTGCGCGACCGGATCGTGGAGCTGCGGCGGGAGCTGGTGGGGTCGGAGAGCGAGGAGCTGGAAGCGTTCGCGGAGGTGGCGGGGCGGAGCGGACCGGTGCGCTACGGCCGCAGCCAGGCGGGGGGACGGAACCGGCGACGGCGTTTCCGGCGAGGCTAGGCGGCGGATCGCGCGAGATCGCGGGCAGGGCTAGGCTTGGGGAAGC
>DAOUID010000144.1:0-4489 GCA_034428315.1 Dehalococcoidia bacterium | reverse complement strand
ATATAGCATGTCTGTGTCCCAATCTTGTCTCTGCGCCCCCCTCGAACCGCCCCAGCAGCCCCTCGACCACCACCACCCGCCCCGGCGAGAGGAACGGGGCCGTCAACGCCGGCCCCAGGATCTCCTCCGGCTTCACGTCGCGCCCGTCGAGCAGGACGACGTCGGCGCCCTCCGCCCCCTCCTCGCCGCCGCCCTCCGCCCGAAGCGCCGCCAGCCGCCGCCGGAGGCGCAGTTCGTCCTGGCCGTGCAAAACGATGTTCACGGTGCTCCCAGGGCGCGATGATACCCCTCCCCTCCCTCCCCTTGGCCCCCTTCCCCGTACAATCCGCCGCGGCGCGCCACCCCGGGGGTGGAAGCGCCCGGAGGTATCGAATGCAAGCGAAGGCAGCCGTGCTGCGTGGTTCGGGCACTCCCCTCGAAGTCCAGACCGTCACCGTCGACAATCCCGGCCCCGGCCAGGTGCGCGTCAAGCTGGCCGCCTGTGGCCTCTGCCACACCGACCTCTCCGTGATGAATTCCGTGCTGCCCCAGGCCAACCCCATGGTCCTGGGCCACGAGGGCGCCGGCGTCGTTGAGTCGGTGGGCGAGGGCGTTACCTCGCTCGAGCCCGGCGACCACGTCGTCATGACGACGACCGCCTTTTGCGGGCGCTGCCCGCTCTGCGTCGAGGGCATGTACGCCCAGTGCGAGCGCATGCCCCTCAACATGGGCGGCAACTTCCCCTACCACGTCGATGGCCTCGACCTGATGCCCTTCGCCTCCATCGGCGGCCTCTGCGAGTACACCGTCGTCGCCGAGCACACCGCCATCAAGATCGACAAGGACATCCCCCTCGTGAGCGCCTCCCTGCTCGGCTGCGGCGTCATCACCGGCGTCGGCGCCGCCATCAACACCGCCGAGGTGCGCCCCGGCACGAGCTGCGCCATCTGGGGCTGCGGCGGCGTCGGCCTGAGCGTCCTCCAGGGCTGCCGCATCGCCGGCGCCTCGACCATGATCTCGATCGACATGAACCCGGCCAAGCTCGAGTACGCAAAGAAGCTGGGCGCCACCCACGTCATCGACGCTTCGAAGGAGAACGCGGTCGAGCAGGTGATGGCGCTCACCGGCGGCCGCGGCGCCGACTACACCTTCGAGGCCATCGGCGTCGGCTCGGCCATGGAGGAGGCCTACATGGCCGCCCGTCGCGGGGGAACCTGCACCATCGTGGGCGTCGGGCGCTTCGACGACACGTTCGCGCTCTCGGCCGGCCTCGTCGCCATCATGGAGAAGACGCTGAAGGGCTCGTTCTGCGGGAAGGGCGCCAGCGTGCGCGACTTCCCCCGCATGATCGAGTGGTACCGCCAGGGCAAGCTCGACCTCGACTCGCTCGTCACTACCACCTACCCCATCGAGGACGTGGCCCAGGCCTACGCCGACATGGAGGCCGGCAAGAACGCGCGCGGCGTCGTCGTCTTCTAGACGGCGCGCGCGCCCGCCCGAAGCCTCAGACCTGCTCGACCGCGTTCTCCTCGATCCAGCGGTCGACTTGCCGCCACTGCGCGTGCAGCCACGCGGTGCGCCCTTCGAGGTCCTCCGGCACTTCCCCGCGGGGGACGCGCCAGAAGGCGATACGCACCTCCTGCTGGAAGATGCCCCCGGCGAGCAGCGAGCGGTAGCTGCCGCTCTCCAGCCCCGTGTGCGCGCAGAACACCACGTCCGCCTCGGGCGCCCGCTCCAGCAGCGCCAGCGGACCGCCCAGCTGCGGCGGCAGCACGTGCTTGAGCCCCTCCGCCAGCCGCGCCTCCTCCTCGTCGCCGCTGCGCCGCATGCGCGCCACCGCCCGCGCCAGCCGCGTCGGCGTGAAGAGCGCCCCCTCGGGGAAGAGCAGCACTCCCTCGTTCTCCTCGAGGTTGTCGCCCAGCGCCGAGACCTTCGCGATCAGCCGCGAGCCCTCCCGCGACCCCACCGTCAGGAACGTGCTCCGCAGCCGGTGCCCGATGATGTCGATGCACGGGTCGCGCACGAGCCACGAGTTCATCACCCAGCGCAGCCAGAGTCCGTGCCGCCCTTCCAGGAACACCAGCGGCAGCAGGTTGTCGACCGGCGAGACGTGCCGGCTGAACACGAGCACCGGCCCCTCCGCCGCCTCGTCGTCCCCCTCGACCACGACCCGCATCTCGAACAGCCGCACGATGCTCCAGAACACCCAGCGCGCCCACACTCGCGCGAACCAGTGATTCACCGCCAGTCGCCGGTGTTCGCTCCCCTGCCCCAGCAGCCAAAGCGGCAGGAAGAGCGCTAGCCCCAGCGTCTCCACCGCCAGGTAGGCCCACAGCGCCAGGATGCAGCGCGCGAAAATCGTCCCCCGCCCGCGCGCCAGGTCCCCCGTCAGCGCCACCATCAGGAAGATCGGCGCCGCCGCCGTGTTGATCAGGAACGAGGCCAGGTAAATCGTGACCGTCACCGTTCGCCGCGCATAGCGCAGCGAGAGCCGCTCTCGCCCGATGTCCCGCTCGCGCGTGAGCCGGTCGATGAGCGATGGCGGTCGTGGCGGGGCAGGGGTCGCGCTGCTCACCGCCAGTACCTTAGCGAACGCGCTCCCTGTGCGCCCCTCCCGGTGCTCCCGCGCCCGCCGTCGCGTAGAGTCACGCCGATCGCGCTCACGAGGAGGCGGGAGTGTCCTTTGCAGATGACGTCCGCGCCCGCTTGCAGGCGCAGTCCGGCGCCTCAGGCGGCGCCGAGCCCGTCCGCCTCCCCGCCCGCCGCTTCGTCGACCACGCCTTCTACGAGGCCGAGCGCGCCGAGGTCCTCGGCAAGAGCTGGCTCCTCGCCGGGCGCCTCGACGAGATAGCCCGCCCCGGCCTCTACATGACCTGGGAGAAGACCGTCGTCCCCCTCCTCGTCGTGCACGCCGTCGACGACGTGATCCGCTGCTTCTACAACTCTTGCCGCCACCGCGGCGCGCCCGTCGTGCGCGTCCCCCGGGGAAGGAACCGCGCCCTCCGCTGCCAGTACCACAGCTGGACCTACGACACCTCCGGCAAGCTCGTCTCCGTCCCCGACGAGCGCGACTTCGTCGACCTCCACCGCGAGGAGCGCAGTCTCGTTCCCGTCGCCTGCGACGTCGCGAACAGCGCCATCTTCGTGAACGAGGCCCCCGAGGACGGCCTCGGGAGCTGGTTCGGCGGCGCCGGCGAGGAGCTCTCGGTCGAGAGCGAGGGGCTGCGTACCCTCGACCAGCGCTCCGTGACCATCCCCGTCAACTGGAAACGCGTCATCGGGAGCCTGCTCGCCGCTCCCCCCGTCCCTCCCCGCCCCGGCGCGGACGCCCTCGCCGCCACGCCCGCCGATGTCGACCTGCTCGAAGGCGGGCACCTCCGCATCGTCGCCCCCTTCGACGCCCCCAGCGCCTCTGCGCTCGGCCTCTCCGGGCCGCTCGACTGGGCCAACCTCAGCGACCCGGACCTCCCTCTAATCGCGGGCCTCGGCCCGATGCTCAGCTCCACGGCCACCACCTACGTCTTCTTCCCCAACCTGTTCGTCACCTACACGCCTAGCGGCATCTTCAACTTCACCGTCTGGCCCCGGGACGAGGAGACGACCCTGCTCGAAGCGACCTGGCTCGCCCCCGACTGGGGCGAGGAGGACTCCCCTGCCGGTCACCCCGCCTGGAACGCGCGCATCGAGTGGGCCCAGGCCCAGCTCGACGGCGTCGCGGCAGCGCTCGAAGGGGCTCAGGACGAGATGAAGGAGCCCGCCCGCCAGGGACTCTCACTCCAGGACGACTGCGAAGCCGTCCGCCTCTGGAACGAGAACCTCGACAGCCATCTCCGCGAAGCCGTGCCCCCCGACACCCTCACCGGCGCAGCGCCCGGCGAGGTCCGCAGCCCTCTGCCGAGCTAGGCCAGCTCCTCCACCATCCAGTCGGCGATGCGCGCGCCGATCATCATGCAGGTGAAGTTCGTGTTCGCCCGGATGAGCGTCGGCATGATCGAGCCGTCCACCACCCGCAGCCCCTCCACCCCGTGGACGCGCCCCTCGCTGTCCACCACCGCCCCCTGCGCCGGGTCCGGCCCCATCGGGCACGTGCACGTCGGGTGCGCCATGCTCGACGACGCGCCGTGGATCCACTCGTCCAGCTTCGCGTCGTCGTCGAGCGTCGCCTGGTCGAGGTCGACCGGACCCGTGTGGAACGGCGATAGCTCCGGGGAGTGGGCCAGCCGCCAGGCCAGCCGCGCCCCTTCGCGCAGGCGCACCCGATCGGCCTCGGCCTCGTCGAACTTCAGGTCGATGACCGGTTTGACCGTGTAGTCGGCGCTCGCCAGCGTCACCGACCCGTACGAGTGCGGGAGCTGGACGCCGGGCGCGACCGCGAACACCCACTCCGGCTCGCCGTCCTCGTCGCCTTGCCAGGTGCCGTAGCGGCCCCCCGGCGCGAAGAGGATGTGTCCCAGCAGGTACACCTGCATGTCGTTGAACTCGCCCGTTGACGAGGTGTAGCGGAGCAGCG
>DAOUID010000143.1:0-11058 GCA_034428315.1 Dehalococcoidia bacterium | reverse complement strand
ACGTAGCGCCATCGCCTCGCGCCGCTACCATGGAGCCATGCGCTACCGCCGCATCGTCGCCAAATTCGGCACGAGCCTGCTCACCGCCGGCTCCGATCGCCTCGATCTCGTGGCGATGTCACGCCTCGTCGGGCAGGTCGCCCGCCTGCGCGAGGCCGGCTGCGAAGTCGCCATTGTTTCCAGCGGCGCGCAGGCCGCCGGACGCCACGTCCTCGGCCGCCGCCCCGACTCCCCCGACCTCAGCCGCCAGGCCCTCGCCAGCGTCGGCCAGAGCCACCTCATGCAGAGCTGGGACGAGCTCTTCGAGTGGCACGACGTCGTCGTCGCCCAGGTGCTCCTCACTCGCCGCGACCTCAGCGACCGCCTCGGCTATCTGAACGCCCGCACCACACTCCGCGACCTGCTCGACTGCGGCGCCGTGCCCATCGTCAACGAGAACGATGCCGTCGCCCTCGACGAGGTTCTCGCTTCCCGCATCGGCGAGAACGACAGCCTCTCCGCTTTCGTCGCGAACCTCATCGACGCCGATCTGCTCGTCATCCTCACCGATGTCGACGGTCTCTACACCGCCGACCCCTCCCTCGACCCCTCCGCCCGCCTCATCGACGAGGTTGACGCCATCGATGAGTTCCACGAGGACATAGCCGGAGACGGCCCCGGCCGCGGCGGCATGACCTCGAAGGTCAGCGCCGCGCGGGTGGCGACGCAGGGCGGCGCCGCCGTCGTCATCGCCAACGGCCGCACTCCGGACGCGCTCGTGACCGCCGCCGAGGGCGCGGCCATCGGCACCAGCTTCGCCCCCTCCACGAACCAGCTCGAGAGCCGCAAGCGCTGGATCCTCGGGAACGCGGGGGTCAGCGGCCACCTCGTTGTCGATGGTGGAGCCGCCACCGCCCTCCGTGAGCGCGGCCGCAGTCTGCTCCCCGCCGGCGTCAAGGATGTCGAGGGCGCCTTCGAGCGTGGCGAGGCCATCGAGGTACGTGACCTCGACGGCAAGCGCGTCGCCGCCGGCATCACCAACTACGCCAGCAGCGAGGTTCTGCGTATTCGCGGCCTTCGCAGCGACCTTATCGTCGATACCCTTGGCTACGCCTACGGCGAAGAGGTCATCCACCGCGACAACCTCGTCCTGCTCTAGGGACGCATAGGGAGGCCCCATGGACCGCTACGTTCGCTTCGCCCGCCCCGACGGCTCAACCGGAGCCGGCCTGCTCGAAGGCGACCGCATCGCCGTCGTCGCCGAGCCCTTCTGGGACGGCGCAGAGCGCACCGGCGAGACACTCGACCTCGCGGACGTGCGCCTCCTCCCCCCGTGCGAACCCCGCTCCATCGTCTGCGTGGGCCTCAACTACGCCAGCCACCTCGGCGGCCAGCCCGCACCCGATCCGCCTACCCTCTTCCTCAAGCCCCTCTCCTCCATCGCCGGCCCCGGCGACCCCATCCGCCTCCCCGCCGCCTCCGCCCGCATCGACCCCGAGGGCGAGATCGTCATCGTCATCGGCCGCGAGCTGTCCGCCCCCACCCGCGAGAAGGCGCTCGCCGGCATCTTCGGCTACACCGCCGGCAACGACGTGAGCGCCCGCGACTGGCAGGCGAACGACGGCCAGTGGTGGCGCGCCAAGGGCGCCGACACCTTCGGCGTCTTCGGCCCCACGATCGCGACCGGGCTCGACCACGACGCGATCGAGGTTCGCACCCGCGTGAACGGTGTCGAGACCCAGCACGGCCGCTCCGACGAGCTCATCCTCGACATTCCCGAGATCGTCCGCTACACCGCCGCCGCCATGACCCTCCTGCCCGGCGATGTCATCTACAGCGGCACTCCCGGCCAGCCCCAGGCCCTCAATCCCGGCGACACCGTCGAGATCGAGGTCACCGGCGCGGGCGTGCTCAGCAATCCCGTCGTCGCCGGTTCCTGAGCCGCGCATCGGCTATGCTTCCGAAACTCAACAGGGGTGCGTCGCAATGAAGAAAGTCGTGGTCGATCGAGTGATCTGTCTGAAAGCGGGGCAGTGCTACTACCTCCAGCCCAGCATCTTCAAGGCCGATCCGCAGGGTTGGCCCGACATCCTGGTCGAGTTCCCCGAGAGCGACGACGACATTGAAGCAGCCGAGGACGCCGCCGAGATCTGCCCCAGCGGCGCCATCGTCGTCGAAGACGCCTAGCCGGTAGCGCTCGCTAGTCGAAGCGCGTCGGGATATCGAGGCGCTCCAGCGCCTCATCGCCCACGCGGTCCACGATCGCTTCCCACTCCCCCAGCTCCCACTCGCCCACGAACGTGATCGCCGAGCCTTCCTTGCCCGCGCGCGCCGTGCGACCCACGCGGTGGATGTACTCCTCCGCGTTCTGCGGCACGTCGTAGTTCACGACGTGCGCAATGTCGGGGATGTCGAGCCCGCGCGCGGCTACGTTCGTCGCCACCAGCCACTCCAGCTTGCCGCTGCGGAAGTCCCGCATCACGCGGTCACGTTCGCTCTGGCGCAGGTCGCCGTGGATTGCGCGCGCCTGGATGCCGTCCCGCCGCAGACCATCGGTCAGCTTGTCCACGCCGACCTTCGTCCGCCGGAAGATGAGCGAGCGGCCCAGGTCCATCGTGTCGTGAAGGTGCTCCAGCGCATGGAACTTGTCCCGCGAGGCCACTTCCACGTACAGCTGCCGCACGGTGTCCACCGGCTGCAGCTGCGTCGGCGCCGCCTCGACTCGCTCGGAGTCGCGCATGTAGCGCCACACCAGCCGGCTGATGCTCATCGGCATCGTCGCGCTGAAGAGCGCCGTCTGCCGGTCCAGCGGCGCCTGCCGCAGGATCTGGTCGATGTCCTTGGCGAATCCGATGTCGAGCATCTCGTCAGCCTCGTCGAGCACCACGAAGTGCGCGCGCTTCAGCGAGAGCGTCCGGCGCCGCAGGTGGTCGATTACCCGCCCCGGCGTGCCGACGATCACGTGGCCTCCCCGGTCGAGCGCTTCCAGGTCGCGGTTGATGGGCTTGCCGCCCACGAGCCGGATGGTCCTGAAGCCGTAGAAGTCCCCTAGGTGCGCGATCACCTCGGTCACCTGGTCACAGAGCTCGCGCGTCGGCACCAGTACGAGGCCCTGGACCTCGTTGCGGCCTGGGTCGATGGAGCGGGCCAGCGGCTCGCCGAAGGCGAGCGTCTTGCCCGTCCCCGTCTGCGCCAGCCCGACCACGTCCCGCCCCTCATAGAGGAGCGGCATCGAGTGCTCCTGGATCGGGGTCGGCTGCTCGAACCCGAGCGCCGCGATCGCACGCAGTCCGTCGCCGCGCACGCCTGCCGCGTGGAAGGCCGCCGGTTCGGTCGGGTTGGCTTCGCGGGAGGGTGCTGGCTCCCGCTCGCGCCTGCTGTCTTGAGTTGAGCCGTTCTCGTGGACGGCCTGCGCCTCGGGGCGCCGCCGGCGGCGCCCTCCGCGTGAGCGGCGGCGCTTGCGCGCTGGCCTGGGACCCTCCCCTGCGTCCTCCTGGGGGCGCGAGGGGGGCCGTTCCGCGGTCGCGGTGGCGCTGGTGGTGTTGGTGTCGGGTCGTTCGGGGGAGTCGGTTGCTGTCTCGGTCTTGGCGCTGGTTCGCCGGAACAATCGCAGTGGCAAAGGGGGAATCTGTCCTCTCGTGGCCGCGCATCTCGCCGCGGCTGGCAGGGGCGTCTCGTTCATGTGCCGGGACTCTGCGGCGGCTCTTCCGCCCGCCTCGCAGCACCGGCGCTGCGCCCGTCGTCTCCTGACGATACCACAAGCCCCGCTAACGCCCCGGAAGGGAACGCTAGAATGTCGCGCGCACTCGCCCCCGAGGCAGCCACTGGAGGTCCGCATGGACTACGAGGTCATCATCTACGAAGTCGAGCGCGGACGAGCCCGCATCACCCTCAACCGCCCCGAGAAGCTCAACGCGCTCTCCATCCAGGTCCAGGAGGAGCTCAACCACGCCCTCTGGGAGGCCGACAACGACAACCGTGTCCACACGGTCATCCTGCGCGGCGCCGGCCGCGCCTTCAGCGCCGGCTACGACCTCACCCCCCGTCCCCTCGCCGAGCGCGACCCCGACGACCACACCCGCGAGGGCCGCTCCTTCGACGACGACGCCTGGCGCATGGAGCACAGCCAGCGCCTGCGCATGGCCATCTTCGACATGCACAAGCCCGTGATCGCCCAGATCCACGGCTACTGCGTCGCCGGGGGCACTGACGTCGCCTTGCTCTGCGACATGATCATCGCCGCCGATGACACCCTCATCGGCTTCCCGCCCGCCCGCGCCCAGGGCGCCCTCCCCAACAACATGTGGCTCTACAACGTCGGCCCGCAGTGGGCCAAGCGGCTCATGCTCTCCGGCGACTTCGTCACCGGCGCCGACGCCGCCAAGATCGGGCTCGTGCTCAAGGCGGTCCCCCTCGACCTGCTCGAGCAGGAGGTCGAGGGCCTCGCCGACCGCCTTGCCATGATCGACACGGATCTGCTCGCCGCCAACAAGCGCATCATCAACATCGGCCTCGAGATCATGGGCGCCCGCACGCTGCAGCGCATCGCCACCGAGAACGACGCCCGCGCTCACCTCGCCCCCAGCGTTGCCGAGTTCGGCGCTCGCTCCCGCGAGCACGGCCTCAAGGCCGCCCTCCAGTGGCGCGACACCAAGTTCGGCGATCAGCGCGCCCTCGTCGACCGGCCCGAGATCCGCGACGATCAGGGCTTCTTCCGTGACGCCTAGGACGACCGCCCTTCCCGGCGCCGCCGCCATCCGCTCAGACGACCACAGCGACTCCGTTCGCTAGCATGGCCCCATGCCCGAGACGGACCGCTACGAGGACCATGACGACTACGAGGACTACGACGATGAGGAGGACGACGGCCTCGTGCTCGGTCCCGACGAGCGCGACCGCGACCTCCTCGACGGCACCTGGGAGCAGGAGTACTACTCGACCGAACGGCGTCCGTCCCGCGACTGGAACACGATCGGCGTCGGCATCGCCCTCCTCTTGCTCATGGGGATGATTCTCCCCACGCTGCTCTTCGCCCTCCGGTAGACCGCTCCATGCCGAACGACACGCTCACGGGAAAGGTCATCGCCGCCATCGGCGGGGGTGACGAGCACCATCGCGCTGTCGCCGTGGCCGCTGCCGAGGCGGGCGCCTCCGTCGCGCTCGCGAGCTTCAACGCCATCCCCGACCAGGAGTTCGCGGTGAACTCCGTCGCCAACGAGATCTGGGCCCTCGGCCGCGACCACTTCGCCGACGTGATCGAGGCCTCCGACCCAGACCAGATGGGCGCCTTCGCCCAGAAGACGTGGGGCCAGCTCGGAGGCTGCGACGCCATCGTTGTCGTCTCCTCCCTCCCCACCCCCAGTCCCGACTCGCCCGTGGAGGAGAAGCGCGCCTTCGCCGGTCGTCACCGCACGCCCCTCCTCGCCGCCCAGGCCTTCGGCGGGCTCATGCGCGAAGGGGGTGGCGGGGCCGTCATCTTCGTCGCTCCCGATCGCGATCCCGGCGACGAGAAGGCTCTCAACGCCGCCCTCTCCGCCCACCTGGGCGCCGGAGGGCCCCGCATCACCGTCGTCGGGCGCGACGCCCCCGCCCCCGCTGAGGCCGCCGCCGGGGTGCTCGCGGTACTCACTCCCGAGGGGGCCTCGTGACCGCCCCGTCCTCCGACCTCGCCCCGCCGCCCCTCGCCGACGTGGTCGTGCTCGAGCTGGCCACCGGTGTGGCCGGTCCCTACTGCGCCCGGCTCCTCGCTGATCTCGGCGCCCAGGTCGTCAAGGTCGAGCCTCCCGAAGGCGACCCGGCCCGAGCCGAGCCTCCGCTCGTCGAAGGCGAGAGCGCCTTCTTCGCCTGGCTCGCCGCCGGCAAGCTGAACGTCTCGCTTCCCCTCGACGACCCCCGCATCGAGCAGCTTGCCGCCCACGCCGACATCGTCATCCACAGCGAGCGGGGCGAAGCGGCCGACCGCCTTGAGGAGCGCCTGGCCGCCGCCAACGAGCGCGCTGTCGTCCTCTCCCTCTCGCCCTACGGTCGCACCGGCGATCGCGCCGACTGGCAGACCACCGCCTTCACCGAGTACGCGACCGGCGGCTACCACTACTTCGGCGGCGACCCGGAACGCGAGCCCATCGCCCTTCCCGGCCACCAGGTGCCCTTCCACGCCGGGACGCACGGCGCGGTCGGCGCCCTCGCCGGGCTGCACCACGCCCGCGAGCACGGCCGGGGCCAGCGCATCGAGGTCTCCCACCAGGAAGCCATCCTCAACGACCACGCCTGGCTCACCACCATCTGGACCCACCAGGGCGTCATCCAGAGCCGCACCGGCAGCATCTTCGTCCCCTGCGCCGACGGCTTCGTCTTCCTCTTCAACCTCGCGCCCTACCCCAACCTCTTCGTCCTCATCGAGCGCTTCGATCTGCTGGAGGACGAGTCCCTGCAGCAGCCGCTCGTCTGGACCGAACGCTTCCCCGAGGTCCTGGAGGCGTTCGCCGAGTGGACGAAGACCCGCACGAAGCAGGAGATCTATCACGCCGCGCAGGAGCTCCGGATCGCCGTCACCCCCGTGAACACGATGGCCGACGTCGCTGACAGCCAGCAGCTCGCCGCCCGCGACTGGTTCGGGACACTGGTTCTCGGCGACCGCGAGCTCCTCGCCCCCGGCCTCCCCTGCAAGCTCCCCGGGACCGCCCTGGACCCCGCCACCACCGCCGCCGCGCCGGGCGAGCACACCGACGCCGTCCTCTCGCCGGACTTTCCCTGGGCGAACGCGAACCTCGCCCCGCCCCTCGCTGCCGCCGCCCCGTCGGGCGCGGGGCCGCTGGCGGGCATGCGTTTCATCGAGGTCACGGCCAACTGGGCCGGGCCCATCGCCGGACGCCACTTCGCCGACCTCGGCGCCGACGTCATCAAGGTCGAGCTGCACACCAAGCCCGCCACGCGCACCCTCGCCTGGGTTCCGGCCGACATCTGGCCCGACCACTACCACCGCGCCGGCTACTTCAACAAGCTCAACCGCAACAAGCGCGCCGTCTGCCTCAACCTCGCCACCGAGGAGGGCCGCGCCGTCCTCTTCGAGCTCGTCCGCCACGCCGACGGCCTCATCGAGAACAACGCCGCCCGCGTCATGACCCAGCTCGGCGTCGGCTACGACGTGCTCCGCGAGGCCAACCCCGGCCTTGTGATGTGCTCCATGGCAGGCTTCGGCGCCACCGGCCCCGAGCGCAACTATTCCGCCTACGGCAGCAACATCGAGGCCATGAGCGGCCTCGCCAGTGTCCTTGGCTACGGCCCCGGCGAGTACTACGGCACCGGCAGCTACTACGCCGATCCCGTCACCGGCAATCACGGCGCCGTCGCCATGCTCGCCGCCCTCCACGCTCGGCGTGCCACCGGCACGGGCCGCTGGATCGACGTCTCCCTGTTCGAGGCGGTCCTGCCCTTCTTCTCCCAGGAGTTGCTCACCTACGCCGTCTCGGGCGAAGCGCCCGAGCCCATCGGCAACGCCTCGCCCGTCCACGCCCCGCAGGGCGTCTACCCCTGTGCCGGCGAGGATCACTGGCTCGCCCTCACGGTCCGGGACGAGCGGGACTTCGCCGCCCTCGCCAACGTCATCGGCTGCCCGGAGATGGCGTCCGACCCCGCCCTCGCAACCCCCGATGGACGCCGCGCCGCTGCTGCCGCCATCGACGACGCCATCGCCACGTGGTCCCGGGAGCAGACCGTGACCGCCGCCGCCGCCACACTCCAGGAGGCCGGCGTCCCCGCCGCCCCCGTCATGCCCAACTGGATGGTCGTGAGCGATAACCACCTCAATGACCGCGGCTACTTCGTGCCGGTCCGCCACCCGGTCGCCGGGACGCACGTCTTCCCCGGCTTCCCCTGGCGCTTCGAGCACACCCCCGGCGCCATCGCCCGCCCCGCCCCCCTCTTCGCCCAGCACAACCGCGAGGTCTTCTCCGGGCTGCTCGGCATGAGCAACGCCGAAATCGAGGCGCTCTACGCCGCCGGCGCTACCAACGACGACCCCCAGTACGCCGCCGGCCCGAGCCTCTGATGACAGGCATCCTCGTCATCCTCCCCGCTGGCCTCGAGCCGCCCCCGCTTCCGGAGGACGTCGAGGTTCGCTTCTGTGCCACCTCCGGAGAGGTCGCCGCCACCCTCCGGCAGGCCGGCGGCGATGTTGTGCTCTGTGTCGAGGGTCTCCCTGACTCAGAGGTGATTGCCGGCGCCGTCCGGACCGCCGAAGCGACCGTCATCCTCGTGGAGCCGGACCCCTGGGACGGTGAGTCGCACTCCCCCGTGAGCGCCGCCTGCTCGGGTGTAATCGCCGGTTTCGGGATCGCCGGCGTGAGCGCCGCGGTCGCGCTCCTGCACGAGCGCGCCTAGCCCGTCCGCAGCAGCCCTGCCACCGCCGGGTCGCCCTCGCCCAGCGCCCGACCCCGCTCCGCCAGCCCCTTGATCGTGCTCCTGCTGCGTCCGCCCAGCAGGGCGCCGATCTCGCTGTAGCTCGATCCCTGCTCCTGCAGCGCCGCCGCCGCCACCGCCCGCGCCCGCGTCGCTTTCGCGGCCCGGCTGCGCCCCTCCACCTCCGCCGTCGCGAGCGAGAAGTGCGCGGCGATCCGCTCCAGCACCGCCTTCGACGTCTCCTCCCCCCGCCCGCGCAGCTCGAGCGCCCCCAGCTCCGCGGCCAGCCGCAGCTCGCTCAGCAGCCCGCGGCGCTGCAGCCCTACGGCCGCATGCACCGCCGCCAGGATCGACCGCACCGAACCCGCCCCCCCGGACAGCAGCTCCAGGCACCACCCCGGCAGCGCCACGCGCAGCTCCTGCAGCCGCTGCTCGATGAACGTGCGGCGCTCCGACGCCCCGAAGGGCTCCACGGTCGCGACGATCCCCGCTTCCAGCCGCGAGCACAGCCGTTCCGGCAGCCCCAGCTCCCGCGGCCGCAGCTCGCTCCCGATCGCCGCTCCTCCCCCGGCATGCGTGACCGCATCCAGCGTGTGCACCAGCTCCCGCAGGGTTCCCGTCTTCCCCGCCAGGTCGTGCAGGTCATCGATGATGAGGAGATCGACCCCTCGCACCGCGTCTTGGAACGCTTCCACCGTCTTCTCCCGCAGCGCTCGCTGGTAACGCGTCGTGAACCCCTCCCCGCTCAGGCAGGCCACGCGCAACCCCTGTTCGCTCGCCCGCGCTGCCACCCCGTGCAGCAGGTGCGTCTTTCCCACCCCCGGCGGGCCGTGCACGACCACCGGGTTGATCACGGCGCCCCCGTCCTCCACCAGGCCCAGGCAGCTCGCCAGCGCGAGCGCGCTCCCCTCCGATCGGAAGTAGCGGCTCAGCGTGAACGACCGATTCACCTGCCCCACCAGCCGGTCCGCCGGCGCGCCCGCCCGTACCATCGTGGCGCTTGCCGGCTCCGGCTGCTCCCGCGAAGCCTCCCCCGGTGCGACGAACCGCACCCCGAGCCGTTCCTCCTCGATCGCCGCGAGGCAGCGCTCCACCACCGGGGCCAGGTTCTCGTTGAGCCAGTCCGCCCGGAACGCCGAACGGGCCTCCACGAGCAGCTCATCCTCGCGCCGCGCCTGCGCGCTCGTCCCCGCCAGCCACGTCTCGAAGTTGGCCCGACTGACCTCCAGCTCGAGGCGCCCCAGCACGGCCTGCCAGGTGCGCGCCAGCGCTCGCGGTGACTGCCTCCCGTCGCTTGCCACGGGCGTGCGCGCTCCCTCCCCGAGGCGCACACGCGCCCCCGGCTCGCTCGTCGTCGGTGAAGATCCAGAGGGTGACGCGCCTTTCGACGCGACCCCCAGAGGCTAGCGCTCGCCCTCCTCGCGCGGCAACCGCTTTTCGCCCCCGGCGCGCCTTCGTTAACGGACCTTTCACGGCCCCATCCGGCTTATGGTCTCGCGCCCCCGGAATGCCTCGCCGCCGCTTCCCGGCGGATTGCCGCCTGCGTTGCATTGACGCGCGTGCCGCCGCCGCTAGACTACGAATACGCCTATGGAACGCGACGACGGCTATCTCCAGATCGGTGAAGCGGCCGAACGCTCGGGGCTGACCCAGCGCACCCTCCGCTACTACGAGGAGCGCGGCCTGCTGCCCCCGCCCACCCGCATGGTCGGCGGCTTCCGCCTTTACTCGCCCCCGGACATGGAGCGCATCGAGCGCGTGAAGGAGCTCAAGGAGCTCCTTGGCTTTTCCCTCGCCGACATCAAGGAGATGCTCGAGGCCGAAGACGTGCGCATGCAGATCCGGGCCGAGTGGAACAAGGACGACGAGGCCCAGGAGAAGGCGAAGAAGGTCCGCATCGCCCGCGAGGTCACCCTCCGCCAGATCGCGCTGCTCGACCAGAAGGTCGAGAAGATGGAGAAGATGCGCGTCCAGCTCGCCGAGCGCCTCGCGAAGCACGATGAGATGCTCCGCCGCTTCACGGAGGCTGCCCCGCCCGTCGCCGCAGGCGACTAGGCGCCTCAGCGCGAGCGATAGGCTCGCCCCGGCACATCGAAACCCGAGGGACCGGTAAGCTACCCCTGATGGACGTGCGTGACTCCTTCGACCGCCCCCTGCGCGACCTCCGCGTCTCCGTTACTGATCGCTGCAACTTCCGCTGTGTCTACTGCATGCCCAAAGAGGTCTTCGGCCCCTCCTTCCAATTCCTCGACCGCGAGGAGATTCTCACCTACGAGGAGATCGTGCGGCTCGCGAAGCTGTTCATCGCCCACGGCGTCGAGAAGATCCGCGTCACCGGGGGCGAACCCCTTGTCCGGCGCGACCTGCCCCTGCTGATCGAACAGCTGGCCGCCCTCGACGGCCTCCAGGATCTGACGCTCACCACCAACGGCGCCCTCCTCCCCGCCCAGGCCGGACCCCTCCGCGAGGCGGGCCTGAAGCGCATCACCGTCAGCCTCGATTCCCTCGACGATGCCACCTTCCGGGCCATGAACGACGTCGAGGTCGGCGTCGACGTCGTCCTCGCCGGCATCGATGCCGCCCGTGACGCCGGGCTCTGGCCGATCAAGGTCAACGCCGTCGTCAAGCGCGGCCTGAACGACCACTCCATCGTCGACCTTGCCCGCCACTTCCACGGGACCG
>DAOUID010000142.1:0-3226 GCA_034428315.1 Dehalococcoidia bacterium | reverse complement strand
CCTTCCCCCGGCAGGATGCGGATCGGCGTGTAGCCGCTCACGGCGCCGCCCCTAATAGCGGACGAGGCTCATGGCGTCGTAGCCGTCGATCTTCGCCCGCCCCCCCAGCTCCTCCAGCTCGATCACGAACCCCAGTCCCACGACCTCGCCGCCCGCCAGCTCCACCAGCTTCGTCGCTGCCGCCGCCGTCCCCCCTGTCGCCAGCAGGTCGTCCACGATGTACGCCCGCTTCCCCACCGACAGCGCATCCTGGTGGATGTCGAGCTGGCTGTCGCCGTACTCCAGCGAGTACTCGATCGACATGCGCGCCGCCGGCAGCTTTCCGGGCTTTCGCAGGGGCACGAACGGCAGCTTCATACGGTCAGCCATCGCCGCCGCGAACACGAACCCCCGCGACTCGATGCCCACGATCGCCGAGGCGTCACGCCGCGCGGCGTGCACGCACAGCTCGTCGATGCTGTAGCGGAACGCCAGCGGGTCGCCCAGGAGCGGCGTGATGTCGCGGAAGAGCACGCCTTCCCTTGGGAAGTCCGGAACGTCTCGAATGCTTCTGCGCAGGTCCACGGCGAGCGATTCTATCGCAGCCGCGCCGGAAGGCCGTGCCGCGGTGCCCGCACGGCCCCTTCCGACCCCTGCGGGGTTCCCCCGCAGCCCGATTTTCGGTACCTTTCTCGTGTCCGCGCGCAACGCGCGCCAATCCCGTACCCGGAGCAGCCGCATGACTACGTCCGTCCGCCAGGGAACCCCCACCGAGAAGGCCCCGGAGCCAATCCTCGGCACCGAGCTCATCCCCAAGGAGCGCTACACCTCGAAGGAGTACATGCAGCTCGAGTGGGAGCGCATGTGGACCAAGGTCTGGAACATGGCCGGTCGTGAGTCCGACATCCCCAACGTCGGTGACTACTTCACGACCGAGCTCGGCCCCGAGTCCTTCCTCATCGTGCGCGAGGCCGAGGACAAGGTCCGGGCCTTCTACAACGTCTGCCCGCACCGCGGGAACCAGATCCGCAACCCCGGCATGGGCCACGCGGAGAGCTTCCAGTGCGCCTATCACTTCTTCGAGTTCAACCTGGATGGCTCCAAGAAGTTCGTGCCGGACGAGGACACCTTCACCCAGGGCGTTCCCCAGGAGACGGCGCTCGTTGAGGTGCCCTGCGACACGTGGGGCGGCTTCGTCTGGTTCAACATGAACCCCGACGCCGAGCCTCTCCTCGAGTTCCTTGAGCCGGTCAACTGGCACCTCGATCCCTATCACATGGACGAGTACGCCATCGTCCAGGATCTGACGATCGAGTGGGACACCAACTGGAAGGCCTCGGTGGACGCCTTCAACGAGGTCTACCACGTCCAGGGCATCCATCCGCAGCTGCTGGAGTCGCTGGACGACATCCACGTGCAGATCGACCTCTATGAGCGCCACAACCGCTATCTCGTCCCCTTCGGGCTCGTGAGCCCGCGCTACCCGAACCAGGAGGAGATCACGCAGCCTCTGAAGGAGTTCCTCCGCGGTACCGGCATCGACCCCGACACGTTCGAGGGTGGTATGGGCGATGTTCGCCCCGCCATGCAGGCCGCCACCAAGAAGTCGGCAGCCGCCCAGGGGCTGGATGTCTCCGAGCTGAACGATGACCAGCTCAGCGACGACTATCACTACTACATCTTCCCCAGCCTCACCTTCAACACGAACGCCCTCAACTTCCTGTTCTTCCGCCAGCGCCCGCATCCGACGGATCCGAACAAGATGTTCTTCGACATGCAGACCTACGTGCGCATCCCGCCGGGGGTGGATCATCCTCCGCGTCCGATCCACGCGCAGTACAAGCATGGCGAGATCTCGATCGGCCTCGTGATGGACCAGGACTCCTACAACCTGCCGCGCGTCCAGAAGGGCATGAACTCGCGGTCCTACAAGGGGCTCCTCATCAACTACCGCGAGCGCCGCATCCGCCACATGCACAAGGTGCTCGATAACTACCTCGAGGGCCCCGACCGCTAGGTCCCGGTCCCGACGAGTACGGCAGAGCCGCGGCGCTCAGGCGCCGCGGCTTTCTCGTGTCCGTGCCTACTCCAGCGCCCCGCTCGCGACAAGCTCCGCCAGCTCCTCCTCGCTGTAGCCCAGCACCTCCCGGAACACCTGCTCCGTGTGCTGCCCCAGCAGCGGCGCCGGCTTGTTCGGCCCCGCCCGCGTTTCGCTGAGCAGGTAGGCCGCCCCGTCGTACCGCAGCGGCCCGATGACCGGGTGATCCGTCTCCCAGAAGTGACCGCGCGCCTTGAGCTGTGGGTCCTCCTCGACGTCCGCCATCGTCGCGACCAGGTGGGCCGGCACCCCCGCCGCCTGCAGTCGCTCCTGCGCCTCCTCCGCCGTCCGCTCCCCGAACCACGCCGCCAGCCCTGCCTCCATCTCGTCCTCCCGACGCTTCCGCCCCGCCGCCTCGCGCAGCCCCTCGTCCGCCGCCCAGTCATCCCGCCCCACGGCCCCGCACAGCGCCGCCCACTGCTCGTCGCTCATCACCGAGACGGCGCACCAGCGGTCGTCCCCCCGGCAGGCGAACACGCCGTGCGGAGCGGCCTCCGGGTGCCGGTTGCCGTTCGCGACCGTCTCCACGCCGCCGTTGAGCGCTGCCACCAGCGCGCCGTCGAGCGCGTACGTCATCGCCTCCAGCTGCGAGAGGTCGATGTACTGCCCCTCGCCCGTCCGTTCCCGGTGGTCCAGCGCCGCCAGCAGCGACGATGCCGCGAAGTGCATCGCCACCCAGTCCGTGTACGCGACCCCCGTCCCCGTCGGCGGCCGGTCGGGCCAGCTCGTGAACCCCGTGATGCCTGCCGCCGCCTGCAGGATCAGCCCGAATCCCCGGAACTGCGCATGCGGGCCGTCCTGCCCCTCCATCGACATCGACATCATGATCACGTCCGGGTTGATCGCCCGCACCGACTCGTAGTCCAGCCCCACCCGCTTCATGAATCCCGGCGTGAACGACTCCGTCACCACGTCGCTCGCGGCGATGAGCCGCCTCGCCGCCGCCCGCCCGCCCGGTGTCCGCAGGTTGATCTGCACGCCCAGCTTGTCGCGGTTGTGGTTGGCCCAGTAAGCGCTCCCGTCCGGGTTCGCGTCGTTCCCCGGCCTCGGTCCCCCCGACCTGAACGTATCCAGCTTCAGCGTCGACTCCACCCGGATCACCTCCGCCCCGTGCCAGGCCAGCACCTGCGTCGAGTTCGGCCCCACCCC
>DAOUID010000141.1:0-2966 GCA_034428315.1 Dehalococcoidia bacterium | reverse complement strand
ACGTCGACGCCGATGGCGGGGCCCATGGTGCTGGTGATGGTGACCGTGCGGATGAAGGCGCCCTTGACCTCGGGGCGCGCCTCGTTGATGGCCTCGATGAAGGTGGCCATGTTCTCGCGCAGCTTCTCCTCCTCGAAGGAGGCCTTGCCGAGGGGGACGTGGATGTTGGCGAGCCGGTCGAGGCGGAACTCGACGCGGCCGCGCTTGGCCTCGGTCACGGTGCGGGCGATGTCCTCGGGGGCTACGACGGTGCCGGAACGGGGGTTGGGCATGAGGCCGCGGGGGCCGAGGACACGGCCGAGGCGGCCAACCTTGCCCATCATCTCGCGGGTGGCGATGGCGGTGTCGAACTCGGTGAAGCCGTCCTGGACCTGCTGGATGAGGTCGTCGCCGCCGACGATGTCGGCGCCGGCCTCCGTAGCCTCGCGGGCGGCCTCGCCCTCGGTGAAGACGGCGATGCGCATCTCCTTGCCGAGGCCGTGGGGAAGGACGGTGCTGCCGCGAATCTGCTGCTCGGCGTGGCGCGGGTCGAGACCGGTGAGGAGGTGCATCTCGATGGTCTCATCGAACTTGGCGGTGGCGGTCTCCCTGACGAGGGCGATGGCGTCCTCGGGGGAGTACTTCTGGTCGCTGTTGATCTTCTCAGTGGCGGTTGTGAACCGCTTGCCACGTTTCATCTTGGGGGGTTCTCCGGTCTCCGGGCTAGTCTTCGACGTCGATGCCCATGCTGCGGGCGGTCCCGGCGATGATGTTCATCGCGCCATCGATGTCGTTGGCGTTGAGGTCGGGCATCTTCGTCTCGGCGATGCGGCGGATATCGGCGGAGGTGACGGCGCCGGCCTTCTCGATCTTGGAGGCGCCGGCGCCTTTCTCGACGCCTGCGGCCTTGCGCAGGAGGTCAGCGGCGGGGGGCGTTTTGAGGACGAAGCTGAAGGAGCGGTCCTCGAAGACGGTGAGCTGGGCGGGGATGATGTTGCCCGCCTGGGACTGCGTGCGGGAGTTGTACTCCTTGCAGAACTCCATGATGTTGGCGCCATGCTGGCCCAGCGCGGGGCCGATGGGGGGCGCGGGGTTCGCCTTCCCGGCCTCAATCTGGAGCGTGAGGACTGCGCGGACTTTCTTCGCCATGCCTGTCGGTTCTCTCTCATCCTGCCTGCGGGAGCACCTTCGCTCGCAGACGGATAGCCCGCCATACGGCGGGCCCGTTCAGTATCAGCCAGCACGCCGACACGGGCAACGCGGCGACGGGACGGAGCCGCCTAGCCCCTCGCCTTGCGGAAGCGCCAGCCGTAAAGGATGCCGCCGTAGTAGTTGAACATCCGCCTCGCCTCGGGGTCATCGAAGTGGTAGCCGGCGCCCAGCTGGCGGGCGGCGGCGATGCCGGTCACGAAGCAGGTTTCCTGGCTGTTGATGAGCGTGTGGGCGCCGCAGTGCCAGGTGCGCCGCTTGCCCTGGACGAAGCGGAAGAGGTGAACGAGCAGAGCGACGTGGCGGACGTCGTGCACGACGTGCTGGAACCACCACTTCTTCACCACCTTGCGCTCGTCGATGTCGCTGATGGCGTTGTAGGTCACCAGGCAGGGCTTGTCGGAACCCTCCGCCCAGGGCTGCTGGTTATGCATGATGTAGGTGATCTCGTAGTTGTCCGGCCGGGAGCCGTACTGCTCGACGAAGTTGGTGCGGGTCTCCAGGGGCTTCGTCTCGTTGTCGGGGAGGACGGAGGCGTCGGAGTGCACGATCGCGTGGTTGTGGAGCTCGCTCTCGTAGCGGATGGACGAGAGGAGGAAGCGCTCGAGGAACGTGGGCCTGTCGAGGGCCATGAGGGTCTGGTTGGCGTTGCAGGCGAAGATCACCTCGTCGAAGGTCTCCCGCACGCCCGCTTCGTCTTCGATGACAACGCCGTCCTTGCGGCGATGCACCTTCCGCACGGGCCTCTCAAGGTAGATCTTGTCCTGGAACCCGGCGGACAGGTTCTCGTAGATGCGGCGGGTGCCCTGGTCCCAGGTCTGCATGGGCGTGGCGGTCTCGATATCGAAGAACTCGAGGTAGCGGCTGAAGAGGGAGGCGGGCATGTCGAACACGTTGGTCGCCATGAGGAAGTTGATGAACATGGGCTTCAGGACCTTGTAGCGGAAGTCGGCGGAGAAGCCGCCCAGGTTCAGGACGGCGCCCATGCTGATGTAGTTGAAGGGGTTGAGGGCGTTGAGCAGCTTCGAGCGGGCGTGGGTGAGCCAGCCGAAGCGGTGGAGCCACGCGAGCAGGCGCTGGAACTTCGCGATCTCGTCCTGGAGCTGCTCCCTGATCTCGGAGTCGAAGTCGTGGGCGTAGAGGCCGCCCCGGTACCTGACGCTGTAGTTGAAGCGGGTATCGAAGCGCTCGATGCCGAAGCGCTCCAGCAGGAGGAGGACGTGCTCATAGACGGAGGGGATGAGGGCGGTGACGGAGATGTCGAAGGGGATGGAGGCGCCGTCGTCCTGGGGCATGTCGACGGTGACGGCATTGCCGCCGATCTGCTCGCGGGCCTCAAAGAGGCGGAAGTCGAAGCGGTCGGGGTGGTGATGGAGGGCCCAGGCGGCGCCCAGCCCGGCCATGCCCCCACCGATGATGGCGATGCGCCGCGGCGCGGTTCCGCTCTCACTCCTCATCATGAGCCCCTGTCCTACCACCGTCGGCGGCTGGTGGCCAGCCGGTGCCTTGGCCAACTGGCTCCAGCGGGCGTACCGGATGTGAGCGCGGTCACTCCTCGCGCGCTGTCATGGGGCGCATGCGGGCGTACCGGTCACGTTGCCGGCGCCAGCTCCTCGCGGAAGTCGCCCCTGCGCACAAGCGAGCGGACCTCGGGCAACAGCATGGCGGCGGCGGTGAAGCCGGCGCACCAGAGGGCGCCCGCCGCGAGCAGCAGGGGCCGCACGCCGGTTTCGTCCGAGAGCCACCCGAACCCGTAGTTCACGAAGGCCATCTGCCCG
>DAOUID010000140.1:0-2959 GCA_034428315.1 Dehalococcoidia bacterium | reverse complement strand
GAGGGCGACCTCCTGGAGTTCTACCACCAGCAGCGCGTGAACTAGCGCGGCCCCGGATTGGAATCGCCATGAGCCGGCGCACGAGCCGTGTCAGCGAGTTGCTCCGCGAGGAGATCAGCGACCTCGTCCAGCGCGACCTCAAGGATCCCCGCCTTGAAGGCGCGCTCCTCTCCATCACCGAGGTCGAGGTGAGCGCCGACTTCCGCGTCGCCGCCGTCTTCGTCTCCCACCTTGGCACCGTCGAGGAGCGCGAAGACGCCCTCGCCGGCCTCCAGAGCGCCTCCTCCTGGCTCGAACGCGAGCTGCGACGCCGCCTGCGCATGCGGCGCACCCCCTCCCTTACCTTCCAGTTCGACCCCTCAATCGAGCGGGGCGCCCGTCTTGCCTCGACCATCGCTGAGCTCGCCCGCGACCGCGATCCCGGCGACGAGTCATGAGCAGGCGCCGCAAAGGTGATTCCGGCCTCACCGGCGTGCTCCTCATCGACAAGGAGCCCGGCTGGACCAGCCACGACGTCGTCGCCCGCTCCCGCCGCCTGACGGGCCAGCGCCGCATCGGCCACACCGGCGCCCTCGACCCGATGGCCACGGGGCTCCTCGTCCTCTGCCTCGGCCGCGCCACCCGTCTCGTCGAGTACATGATGAGCAGCGAGAAGGCCTACGAGGGCGAGATCGCCCTCGGCCAGGAGACCGACACCGACGACGCCGAGGGCCAGCCCACCCGGGCGGCCGACGTGCCCGAAGGCGACCTCGACCTCGAGGAGATCGCCCGCCAGTTCACGGGCGAGATCATGCAGACGCCGCCCGCCTACAGCGCCGTCAAAGTCGAGGGCCGCCGCGCCTACGCCGTTGCCCGCGGAGGCGAGACCCCCGACCTACGCCCCCGACCCGTGCGCGTCACCTCCCTGCTGCTCGATCGCACCGCCCCCGACCGTCTCCGCGTCGACGTGCGCTGCGGACCCGGCATGTACGTCCGCAGCCTTGCCCGAGACATCGGCCGCGCCATCGGCTGCGGGGCCCACCTCGCCAGCCTGCGGCGGACCGGCAGCAGTCCCTTCGACGTGCGCGACGCCGTGCCCGTCGAGGCCCTCGGCGCCTTCGCCGGGGCGGGCAAGCTCGACGAGGTCGTGCGTCCCGCCGACGAGGGCATCGCCGAGACCGCCGCCGCCATCCTCACGACCGGCCACGCCGAGCAGATCCGTAGCGGCCAGCTCGCCTGGACACGTGGCGGCTTCCTCCGCCCCGCGACCCTTGCCCGCCTCTACGGCGCCGACGGCTCGTTCGTGGGTGTCGGCCAGGTGGATGAGCCCGGCCGCGTGCGCGCCCTCAAGGTCGTCGCCGGCGCCTAGGCCGTCCCTTCGCCCCCGGTCAGGAGCTCCAGGACCTGCTGGTGAATGCGCCCGTTCGTCGCGACGGCGTCCTCCCCCGCCCCATCGACCCCAGCCCAGGTCGTGAGCCGCCCTCCCGCTTCCTCCACGAGTACCGCGAAGGGCGCGATGTCCCACGGGTTCACCCTGGGGTCGATCATCGCCTCCGCCCGGCCCGCGATCACCGCCAGGTAGCCGTAACAGTCCCCCCACGAGCGCAGCAGCTTCGCCTCGCGCGTCAGCCGCGCGAACCCCTCCGGCGACCGTTGCAGGAGGCTGGCCGATGAGGTGGTCAGCACGGTCGCCTCCCCCAGGGAGGGCGTCTCGCTCACGCGGGTCGGCTCGCCGTTCAGGTAGGCGCCGCCGCCCCGGCTCCCCCAGGCTGTCTCCCCCACGGCGGGGCACGCCACCACCCCCACGACAGGATCGCCGTCGCGTTCGAGTGCGACCAGCGTTCCGAACAGGGGCACGTGGTGGATAAAGCTCTTGGTCCCGTCGATCGGGTCGATCACCCAGCGGTGGCGGCCGTCCCCGGGTGACTCCCCCTCCTCCTCCCCCAGCACCCCGAAGCCCGGCGTCTCCCGCGCGAACAGCTCCCGCATGGCTTCCTCGGCGCGCCGATCCGCCTCCGTCACGGGCGTTCCGTCCGCCTTCAGCTCCACGGTCAGGCGCTGGTCGTAGAGCGGCATCACGATCTCGCCCGCGACCTCGGCCGCTCGCCGCGCGACGCCGGTCAGCTCCTCCAGTTCGGGGTCCATCGGGCGAGTCTAGCGCCTGCTTCGGCATGCGGCCCGCGTCCGTCCGGTAAGCGCGCCGTTACCCCCGGTCGCCTACACTGGACTGCTAGTGGTTTCGATGAAGGTGCACACGTGAGCGTTGGACAGGCGATTCCCACCACCGTGGGAGAGCCCCCCGACGGCGACCTCCAGCAGCGTTTTCTTTACGAGATGCTGCTCATCCGGCGCTTCGAGGAGAAGTGCGCGGAGATGTACACCCGCGGCAAGATCCGCGGCTTCCTCCACCTCTACACCGGCGAGGAGGCCTGCGCCGTCGGCGCCATCAACGCCCTCCGCGCCGACGACAAGATAGTCACCCACTACCGCGACCACGGCCACGCCCTCGCCCGCGGCGTCGAGCCCAACCGCATCATGGCCGAGCTCTTCGCGCGTGTTGGCGGGACCAACGAGGGTCGCGGCGGCTCCATGCACATCTTCGATGTCTCCAGGAATTTCCTCGGCGGCTACGCCATCGTGGCCGGCCACATGCCCATCGCCGCCGGACTCGGTCTCGCCTCCCACCTAAGCGGTGAGGACTGGGCCGCGCTCTGCATCTTCGGAGATGGGGGCGTCGGCGAAGGCGAGTTCCACGAGGCCCTCAACCTCGCCGCCATCTGGAAGCTCCCGGTCGTCTGGTTCTGCGAGAACAACGGCTACGGCATGGGCGTCCCCTTCGACGACTCCCTCGCCAACGACGTCTACAAGATCGCCGCTTCCTACCAGATGCCCAGCGTCCGCATCGACGGCATGGACGTGCTCGAGGTCTACTCCGCGACGCAGCTCGCCCTCGCCCACTGCCGTGAGGGCAACGGCCCCT
>DAOUID010000139.1:0-8976 GCA_034428315.1 Dehalococcoidia bacterium | reverse complement strand
CACGAAGACCACCTCGGGCGGCGCCAGTCGATCGACGGGGCGCTGGTCTGGCCGGAGGAGGCGGGGAAGCCGGAGTTGCGCGTGGTCGACGCGGAGCACGAGCTCTCGTTCCACAAAGGGACGCGGGCGTTCAGCCACGCCCGGGTGACGCTGACCACCGAGGACGAGCAGCGCTGGGAGATCGAGGCGGAACCCGTGCTGACCGCCTGGGCCTATAAGGGAACGGGCTACGGCACGGGCTACCACGACGAGAAGGGGTTGGGGGCCTACCGGGGCGAGTACCTGGAGGAGACCGACGTCTATGACGTCTCCCATCCGGAGATCGTGCGGAACCTTGAGGGCGACCCGATCCCATCGGGCCATCGCGAGCAGCCGGTCAGGCTCACCGTGAACGGGCAGGCGGGGTACGGCCACTTTCCCATCATGGTGATGGGACCGAACGAGCGGTACGGGCTCTAGACGGCGATGGTCGAAGCAACGGCGGTAGCCGACTACTTCGCGCAGCGCTTCGACGAGCCGGTCGCGATCAGCTCCCTGAAGCAGACGTTCCCGGGGATGTCCCGCGAGACATGGATCGTGGGCGCGGAGGTGGGGGAGGGCGCGAGGCGCCGGCATCGCGATCTCGTCCTCCGGATCGACCTCCCGAGCGGCGGCATCGTTCCGTTGCCGCTGAAGACGGAGTGGGAGGTGTACGTGCGCCTGTGGCCCTCGCCGGTGCCGGTGGCGGAGCCCCTCTGGTACGACGAGGGCCTTCCCTTCGCAGAGGGGCGGCCGCACATGGTCCGCGAGCTCGTCGAGGGGGCCACGAGCGTTCCGGGGCTGACCGAGCCGGGGCCGGAGGGGGATGCCACCCGGCGGGCCGTAGCCCTCGAGCACGCGGAGAAGCTGGCGCTCGTGCACTCGCTCGACTGGAAGCGGTACGGGCTGGACGAGGTGCTACCAACGCCCTCCTCCCCGGCCGAGGCGATCCGGCTGGATTTCGAGATGTGGAAGGAGATCTGGTTCGAGTGCCGATCGGCGCCCTACCCGGAGATCACGGACGCGCTCTACTGGCTGGAGGAACAGATCCCGACGGACAGCCCGCGCATCTCGCTGATCAAGGGCAACAACGGCATCGGGGAGGAGATCTGGCGGGACAAGAAGATCGTGGCGATGAGCGACTGGGAGCTGGCCGCCCTCGGGGACGCCGCCCAGGACTGGGCGTTCTCGCAGGGGATGCTCGGGCTCTGGGACGCGGACGAGACCCTCGCGCACTACGAGGCGGCGGCAGGCTTCAGGCTCTCGCCGCGCACGATGGCCTTCAGCCAGCTCTTCATCGCCTTCAAGTCGACGGTGTGCCTGAACAGCGCCCTGCGGGGGTTCATGGATGGCCGCGATCCGCGTCCGGGCGTGGCGGTGATGGGCATCTCGAGCCCCCGGAACGCGGCGGGGAGGCTTGCCTCGGTGGTGGGCATGGAACTCGAAGAGGCGGCGGCCGCGCTTGCAGCGCCAAGGGCAAGCGGGAACCCCTACATCCGGGAGGAGCGGTCATGAGGCCCAGCACGAAGGAACTGCTCGACTCGATCGCGAACGCGCTCGATACGCGGGTGGCGCCGACCGTCACGGACGAGTGGGCAGCGAGCTCGCTGCGGAGCATCGGCACCCTGCTGGCGCACCTCTCCGTGCGGGTCGAGAGCGAGCCGACCATCCTCGCGGAGGGGAATGCCGATCTGCGGAAGGTCCTGGCCGACGTCTGCGAAGGGCTTGAGGGACAGTCGACCCCCAGCAATCCCTCGATCCGGTCCGACATCGAGGCGCTGCTCACGGAGCTGGAGTCGCGCGAAGGGGGCGCGGTCGCCGCGGTGGCGGCACTGGAGGAGGAGAGCCACGCCCTCAACGAGCAGCTTGAGCGGCTGGTGCACGTTGTCCACCAGGACCGTGAGTCCCTGGGGGAAGCGCTCCACGCGGAGCTGCTGGGATCGATCCGCAGCTACTTCGCTCGACAGCTGGAGCGCGAGGCCCCGCTGTATGCGGCCCTCGCGGGGCCGATGTTCTGAGGCGAGCATGACCGACGTCGAGTTCGCGCTACCCGACCCCGAGCTGGCCCGGTTCACGTGGGTCTACGAAAACGAGCACGGACCCGCCTCGCAGCCGCCGCTGACGAGGGAGGCAGGCTTCGGGCCGCCACCGGAGCCGGGCGAGCCGCCCAACCGCCTGGTCATCAACGGCTACAGCTACTTCCGCTCCGGTCCCTCCGGGGAGATTCCGAGCTCCTTCGAGCTGCCCGACCTGGGAGGCGCCACCGCCCTTGAGACCTGGAACGGGAAGTGGCTGCGCGATGTCGACGCGCTCTTCGATGAGCTTGCGGGTTTCGACGCGACAGCGGTGGCGGACGGGGAGTGGGGGGAGGTCCTCGATCGGCAGGCGGCCGAGTTCCGGCGGGTGTTCGCGGGGGTCCACGGCGAGTGCGTGCTCACCTCGGGCCAGCTCGCGCGGGAGTTCGTCGACGGGTACTGCGAGGCGCTCGGGGAGTCCCGTCGGGCCGACGCTCACGCCCTCCTCCAGGGCTTTCCGAATCGAACGCTCGATCGTGCTATCGCGCTGTGGGAGCTCGGGCGCGAGGTCCGGAGGGACGCAGGACTCCGGGCGGCGGTGCGGGAAGCCGCGACGAACGGAAAGCGTCCAATGGGACACGCCGGGTTCGAAGGGCGCCTCGCGGCCTTCCTCGACGAGTTCGGCCACACGATCGACGCGCAGGTTCCGGACGCGCCGACGTGGCGGGAGGATCCCAGGCCCGCGGTCGACCTCATCCTCCGCTTCGCGGACGAGCCCGAAGACGGGTCGCCCGCTCGCGCCGCCGCCAGACAGGCCGCGCGGCGCGAGCACCTTGAGGAGGAGCTCCAGAAGCTGGCCCAAGGCGACGAAGGCGCGCGGGCGCTGCTCGAAGCCCTCCCTCAGGCGCAGGAGCTGCTGCCCGTGCGGGAAGACCACAACACGCTCTGCGACCAGCGGCTGGCGGCGGCCGCCCGCTACCGCTGGCTCAGCATCGGGCGGCTGCTGGTGGCGCGGGGGCTGGCGGTGGAGGCCGGGGACGTCTTCTACTTCACGCCCGATGAGCTGCGCGAGGCACTGGGGACGGGCGCGGCTCCGGGACGCGGAACGCTCGACGAGCGGAGCAAGCAGCAGGCGGCGTACCGATCGGCGCAGCCGCCACCGGTGCTCGGCAAGCCGCTGGCCGGGGAGCCGAGCGGGGCGGGAGCGCTCCGGGGCGCGGGAGCCTCGCCGGGGGTGTACCGGGGTGTCGCGCGAGTGATCCGCTCGCTTGGGGAAGCCGCCCGCCTCGGAGACGGCGAAGTCCTCGTCTGCGGGGTCACCGCGCCGACCTGGACGCCGTATTTCGCGATCGCCGGCGCGGTCGTGACGGATGCGGGTGGGGCGCTTTCGCATACGGCGGTGGTCGCCCGCGAGTACGGCATCCCGGCGGTGGTGGGGACGCGGACGGGCACACGCGAGGTCGGTGATGGAGCGCTCATCGAGGTGGACGGCTCGGAGGGCGTTGTTCGCTTCCTCTAGCTCGGGAGCGCGCTAGTGGGTGCCCTGGGCGGCCATGACGGTGGGCATGCCCTGCATGCCGCGAAGGGTGTTGATCTCACCCCGGTGGCCGTTGAAGTGCCCCATCATGTGGAGGGAGATGGCCTCGCCGACGCTCTCCGTGCCGTTGCGTGCGGGGATCTCCCGCTCCAGGTCCTCGTCGCTGGCGCCGGCGAGGAAGCGGGTGGTGCGCTCGAAGACGGCGTCCTGGTAGCGGCCGAGGGCGTCGACATCGGCGACGCGGACCTGCTGGGCGTCATCGTCGGACATACCGGCGCCGAAGCCATCGAAGGGGAGGCCGGTGCGGGCGGCCCACTCCTCGCTCCAGACCTGCGGTTCGCCGGTGACCCGGCTCATGATGAGGTCCTCGATGCGAGCGGTGTGCCAGAGGCACCAGGCGATGGAGTGGCTGCCGTGCTCGGGGACGAAGTGAAGCTGATCGTCGGTGCCGTTGCGGGCGTCGATGAGGGCGGCGTGGGTGAACTCGAGGCTGCGCTGGATGAAGTCGGCCGTGGTCATGGCATCCCCCTGTGGTCAGGCGGCGATCCTACGCGCGCAGACCAGCCCGCGGGCTGAAGGACGGGGCGGCGAGTCGCGACCGGCGCGACGACATCAGGTGCGCGGATTACCGCCGAATCGGCGACTACTTGGCGCTACGCGGCGTGGTGCTCGTGCTCGTCGCACTCGTGGATGTCGTGGACGTGGCCGGGACCGCCGTGGTGCTCGTGCTCATCGCACTCGTGCTCCTGGTGCACGTGACCGACGTCGTCACCGCCCTCGTGGTTGTGGTGCTCGTGGTCGTCGCACTCGTGAGGATCGTGGACGTGGCCGGGAGCGCCGTGGTGCTCGTGCTCGTCGCACTCATGAATATCGTGTGCCATAGAGAACTCCTATTGCTTGATGAGTCCGGTTATACCTCAACCGTTCGAGGGCAAGGGATAGTGCATATCAATAGGTAGGGGACGGCCCCTGACAGGCGCGCCGACGCATCGCCGGAGGCAGAGCAGAGCGGCTTGCGGCGACCGAGGAAGCGGCAGGGAGGGAAGGCAGGCAGGTCCGGTTGCGGTATGGCCGGTTCGGGTCTCGTGTATACTCTCCCGCCACAGACCGCAGGTTGCGCCGCGCGGCCAACCTGACGTGCCGGAACCGGCGCATTCACGAGTCGAAGCACGGTTGAGGAGACAGACGACATGGCAATCAGCGCCGAAAGGGAAGGCGGAACTGTCATCGCCAGGGCCGATGGGCGGATCGATGGCTCGAACGCCAGCGAGTTCCAGGCGGACCTGCAGGGTGTGATCGAGGACAGCGACAAGGCGCTGATCCTGGACTTCGAGAGTGTCTCCTACATCAGCAGCGCTGGCTTGCGAGTTCTCCTGCTTACCGCCAAGACCCTGGAGGGGAACGGCGCGAAGCTTGCCTTGTGCTCCCTGTCGGAGCCGATTCGCGAGGTCTTCCGCATCAGCGGCTTCGACAACATTATTCCGATACACGACTCCCAGGCCGAAGCCAGCGCGGCCGTAAGCGGCTAGGCGACGACGCCAGCCGCACGGAAGGGCTCGCCCGGACGCGTGGAGTCGATGACTTACAAGATCCTCGTAGTCGACGACGAACCCGATCTGGAACCACTGGTGCTCCAGCGGATGCGCCGGCAGATCAGGCGCGGCCGCTACGAGTTCGTGTTCGCCCACAACGGCATCGAGGCGCTCGAACAGCTCCAGGCGGACCCCAGCATCGACATGGTCGTGTCCGACATCAACATGCCGCGCATGGACGGCCTGACGTTGCTCGAGCAGATCCCGAACGTGAGCCCGGATATCCGCGCCGTCATCGTCTCCGCCTACGGCGACATGGAGAACATCCGCACGGCCATGAACCGGGGGGCGTTCGACTTCGTGACGAAGCCGGTGGACTTCGAAGACCTGCAGTTCACGATCGACCGAACCCTCGAGCACATCGAGCAGTGGCGCGAGGCGCTGAGCACGCGCGACAAGCTGGTGGCGCTGCAGAACGAACTGGACGTCGCCAGCAAGATGCAGCAGTCGATCCTGCCGACCTCCTTTCCGAGCGGTCCTTCCTACAAGATCTTCGGGACGATGCACCCGGCGAAGGATGTCGGCGGCGACTTCTTCGATGTCGTCCGGCTGGCAGACGAGAAGGTGGGACTCGCGATCGCGGACGTCTCGGACAAGGGGGTGCCGGCGGCGCTCTTCATGATGTCGAGCCGCACCCTCCTGAAGGGTTCGGCAATCGGCACGGAGGCGCCGGGCGACGTTCTGACGGAGGTCAACAACCTCCTGAACGAAGACGAGACGACGGGCATGTTCGTCACCATGCTGTATGCGGTGTACGACCCGGCGACGGGCGTGTTCACGTACGCGAGCGGTGGCCACGACCCGCCCCTCGTGGTGCGCGCCGACGGCACTTCGGAGTTGAAGCCGCTGACGGGGGGAATCGCCCTGGGAGTCCTGGGAGGCTTCGAGTACCGGCAGGACTCGTTCCAGCTGGAACCGGGGGACACGGTTTGCCTCTATACGGACGGGGTGACGGAGGCAACCAATCAGCAGGGCGAGCTCATGGGGATAGAAGGGATCCAGGAGTTGTTCGGCTCGGCGCCTCCCACGGGTGCGGAGCAGTCCTGCATGGCCATGCTGAACAGGGTGTTGGAGTTCACGGGCGAAGCCCCCCAGCACGACGACATCACCTGCCTCACCCTCCACCGGGATTGAGCGATGGGCGCCAGCCTCTCGATGGCAATCAACACCACCCGCGATGAGCTGGAGCGGATCTCCGGCGCCATCGAGGACCTCGGGCAGCAGGACGAGTGGCCGGACGACCTGGTCTTCCGCGTGAACCTGGTGCTGGAAGAGCTGATCCTGAACATCATGGACTACGGTCAGGACGGGGAAGACCCTGACATCTCCCTTGAGATCGAGTCCGAGGACAACTCGATCTCCATCGAGCTGAGCGACCGAGGGCGGCCCTTCGATCCCCTGACCGAGGCCCCCGAACCAGACCTGACGGCCAGCGTGGGTGAGAGGCGAGTGGGGGGACTGGGCGTCCATCTGACGAAGACGTTGATGGACGACGTGCAGTACACGCACGAGGGAGGCAGAAACCGGCTGAGCATCGTCACCCGCAAGGTGCGATGAGGCGGGGGCGGCCCGGAAGCGTCGCCGGGCTGGCGGGCATCGGCCTGGCACTGATCGGGTGGTTGGTTGTGGTGGGTTGCGGCGGAGGTGGTGTCGAACCGCCTCCAACGGAGCCTCCGGAGGCGACGGAGACTGTCGAGACGGGCACTCCCGGCGTCTTTGAGGACCGGGTGCTCTTCGGGCAGTCGGCGGCATTCAGCGGGCCGGCATCGGAGCTCGGCACGAACATGCGGCTGGGCATCGAAGCGGCGTTTCACGAAGCCAATGCGGCAGGGGGTGTGCACGGGCGGCGGCTGGAGCTGACGTCGCTGGATGACGCCTACGAGCCCGAGGCGGCAATCACCAATACGCAGGCATTGATCGCGGAGGGCGTTTTCGCCCTGATAGGCGCCGTCGGCACGCCGACTTCGCGCTCGGCGACGCCGGTCGCGGCGGAATCCGGGGTGCCCTACCTGACGCCGTTCACGGGGGCGGGGTTCCTGCGCGATCCGGAGTGGACGAACATCATCAACCTGCGCGCCTCCTACGCGCAGGAGACCGAAGAGATGGTGGAACGCCTGACCACGGATCTGGGCATCGAGCGGATCGCCATCCTGTACCAGGACGACTCGTACGGGCGCAGCGGTTACGACGGCGTGCAGGCGGCGCTGGCGCGGCGGGGCAGCGAGGCCGTAGCCGTGGGGCGGTACATTCGCAATACCTCAGCGGTGAAGGCAGCGGTGCTGGATATCGAGGAGGGGAATCCGCAGGCGGTCATCATGATCGGCGCCTACCAACCCATGGCGGAGTTCATCAAGCTGGCGCGGTTCCGGCAGATGGACGCGCTGTTCCTGAACGTCTCGTTCGTTGGGAGCAACGCGCTGGCGCAGGAGCTGGGGGCGAAGGGAGTTGGGGTGCTGGTCACGCAAGTTGTCCCGTTTCCGGAGGACGACTCGCTGCCGGTCGTTGCGGCGTACCAGCGCGCACTGGCGGCCTACGCCCCCGACGCGACGCCCGGATTCGTGTCGCTGGAAGGCTACCTGGCCGGGCGGCTGGCGATCGCGGGGCTGGAGAAGTGCGGCAGGGATCTGGACCGGGAATGCTTCCTTGCGAGCCTGCGGGAAGCTGAGGCGTTCGACATCGAGGGCTTCGCCATCCGCTTCGGCGAGGACGACAACCAGGGGTCGGACAGGGTTTTCCTGACAGTCATCGGGCCCGGTGAGCAGTACTATGCGATTGAGTCGCTCGACGAAATCGAGAATCTGCGAGAGACAGCGTGGTTGAACGACTGAAGCAGATCCTGGACAGCCGGTTCCGCATCTCGACGCAGCTCTACCTGGCGGTCGGGGGAGCGGTGGTGCTCACGCTGGCGGCCAGTCTGGTCGGTTGGTTCTCCTTCGATCGGGTTGGGACGGCCCAGAGCCGCGTGAACGAAGGAAGCGTACCGGAGCTTGCGGCCGCGTTCGGCGTGGCGCAGTACAGCGGCGTGCTGGTGGCGGCGGCGCCGAATCTGACGGCGGCGACCACGCCGGACAGGTTCGGCGAGGTGGTACGGGAGATCGACAACGCCTACACCTCGTTCGAGGAGCAACTGGCGGCGCTGGAAGCTCAGGAAGACACGGACCAGGAGCAGGTGGCTCGCATCCGCAGGGATTCGGACACGCTGATCTCGAACATCAATGAACTGCGGGCCGAGACATCGGGCGTCTTCGACTTGCGGACGCGCCTAGAGGGGCTCCAGGAAGAGCTGACGCAGGTGCGCTTCGACCTGGACGACCTGCTGGCGCCGGCGATCGACGACCAGCTCTTCTTCCTGTTCACGGGGATACGCTCCGTCGATGCCCCGGCATCCGCGCGCGACGACTACTTCACCGAGTCCGAGCTCGCTCGCTACCGCCGGCTGAGCGAGCTGCAGGGGGACGTCAACATCGCCACGGAGCTGCTCGCGAACGCCTTCACGCTGTCGGACGCTTCGCTGATCGAGCCGCTACGGGAACGCTTCGAAGCCGCGAGGAACCGGATCGAACGGAACCTGGGGACGCTGGTGGGCACGGACTTCTACACGGAGGCGAGCCCGACCTTCGGCCGTTTGTTCGCGCTCGGGGTGGGCGAGGAGAGCGTCTTCGGGTTGTTCGAGCGGGATCTGCGCATCCAGGCTCGCCAGGCGGAGCTGCTGGCGAGCAATCGCGACCTCTCGGTGGGCCTCGTGGCGGAGGTCGACGGGCTGGTGATGGCGGCGCAGGCGAGCGCGGCGGAGGCGACCGATGCCTCGTCTTCC
>DAOUID010000138.1:0-2339 GCA_034428315.1 Dehalococcoidia bacterium | reverse complement strand
CGCGGATGACGAAGACGCCGCAAACGGGCACGTCCCAGCGCTTGCCGGCGACCTCGAAGCTGTCGGTGCGCTCGTTCAGGACGACGTCGCCGTTGGCGGCCTGGTGGTGGACGACCCAACCGAGGTTCTTGCTGCCGCGCTCCTCGTCCGGTGCGCCGCCGCCGCCGAGCATGGTGGCGATGTTGGCGCCGCCTTCGATCGGAGGGAGGGGGATGTTGTGGTAGACGGCGTCGTCGGTGAAGTAGGGGGCCATCGCCTCGGTGGTGAGGTAGGCGGCGTCCCACTCCCTGCAGAAGCGGGTGACGAGCTCGTCGTTGGCGCGTTCTCGGTCGTCCATGCGGGGTCTCCTCGGGTTCGCGGTTGCGCGGGGATGGTACCGGTTGGGACGCGGCGGGGAGCGGCGCGCTAAGCTCCCGCCAACACATGCGGGAGGAACGCCATGCGCTTGCAGGACAAGGTCGCGATCGTCACGGGCGGGGGACAGGGGATCGGGCGGGCGTACAGCCTGCGGTTCGCGGAGGAAGGGGCGGCCGTCGCCATCGCGGACATCCGGGCGGAGGAGGCGAAGCAGGTTGAGTCGGAGATCGAAGCGACAGGGGCCTCCGCGCTCGCGATCCATGCCGACGTGGCCGACGAGGAGGGGGCGGCGCGGATGGTGGCGGAGACGGTCGACCGCTTCGGGCGGGTCGACATCCTCGTGAACAACGCGGCCATCTACTACGACCTGGAGCTGGGCGACTCGAGCATCGACTACCTGCGGCGGGTGCTCGACGTGAACCTCGTCGGCATCCTCGTGTGCGGGCGGGCGGTGTTCCCGCAGATGCAGGAGCAGGGGGGCGGCTCGATCATCAACATCTCCTCGATCGCTTCCTACATGTTCAACAAGCCCCCGGGGGAGGTGGAGAATTTCCCCAACTACGCCTACGGCCTCTCGAAGTCGGGGGTGGTGTACCTGACGAAATCGATGGCGAAGACGGGCGGTCCTTCGAACGTCCGCGTGAACGCGATCGCGCCGGGGGTGATCATGACGGAGGCGACGAAGCGGGTGGTGCCGGAGGCGTTCGCGGAGATGCTGCGCCAGCAGGCAGCGCTGGGGACGGCGCTGGAGCCGGGCGACCTGACGGGCACGGCCGTCTACCTGGCCTCCGACGAGAGCCGCATGATGACGGGCCAGACGCTGATCGTCGATGCCGGCATCTACGCGAACGGCTGAGCCGTGAGCGGGGACTTCCTGGCAGGCAAGGTCGCGATCGTCACGGGCGGGGCGGTCGGCATCGGGCGCGCGTGCGTGGAGGCGCTCGCGGCGGAGGGGGCGAGCGTCGTGACCTGCGACCTGCGCCCGCTCGTGGAGGAGGTTGCGGCGGAGGTGACGGCGCGGGGCGGGGGCGAGGTGGCGGGGCTGGTCGCCGACGTGTCGGAGCCGGAGGACGTGTACGCGACGGTCGACCTGGCGGGGGAGCGGTTCGGCGGGGTCGACATCCTCGTGAACAACGCGGCCGTCTGGGCGGACCACACGGTGCAGGACCCGCGGAGCAAGGCGCTGCGGGAGTACGAGTCGATCATGGGAACGAACCTGCGGGGGAGCTTCCTCTTCGGGCGGGCGGTGATGCCGGGCATGATCGAGCGGGGCGGGGGCGACATCGTGAACATGAGCACCTACTACGTGGTGCCGCCGAAGCCGCTGATGCCGCGCACGCCGGAAGAGCTGGCGATCGTGGGGGAGCGGCCGCCGTTCACGGACCTGTACAGCGCCTCGAAGTTCGCGCTCACGGGCCTAACGCAGGCGTGGGCGGGAGCGCTGCGGGAGCACGGCGTGCGGGTGAACGCGATCTGCATGGGCGAGACGGACACGCCGATGCTGCGCGCCTACTGGCAGGGCCGCCCCTTCCCCTACCGGGTGGAGACGTGGATCCGGCCGGAGCAGATAGCCGGGCTCGTGCTGGACCTGCTGCGCGAGGGGCCGGAGGGGCGCACGGGCGAGAACATCGGCGCTTGGGTGGGCGTCCCCGTCGAGCTGCCTCCGCGCGGCGGGGACTGAGCTTTCCTCGCTAGCTCCAGCCGTTCCAGTGGATGACTTCCTCCACGGGCTTGCGCGTGACCGGTCCGAAACGGCCCTTCGGGTAGCCAACGGGGATGGTGGCGCCGATGGAGACGTTCTCGGGGACGCCGAAACGCTCCTTGATGGCGTCCTCGTTGGC
Organism: Dehalococcoidia bacterium; assembly: GCA_034428315.1. Classification (GTDB taxonomy): domain Bacteria; phylum Chloroflexota; class Dehalococcoidia; order Tepidiformales; family Tepidiformaceae; genus UBA2991. The sequence continues at coordinate 141 of DAOUID010000138.1, read as the reverse complement.
CATCTGGAAAGTGGTCATGGCGGCGCCGAGGCCGAGGGCGCGGGCAGCGAGGAGGAGGTTCTGGGTGGCGGGGTAGACGGTCGACCACATGAACATGGGGTTGGGCTCGCCGCCCGGCGGATAGCCGTTCTCGACGCAGGG
>DAOUID010000137.1:0-11203 GCA_034428315.1 Dehalococcoidia bacterium | reverse complement strand
GGGCCTCCCTACATCGAGCTGATCGAGGCGGTGCCGGGGACGGTGTGGGAGGCGGGCGAGGGCTCGCGGCTGCACCACCTGGGGGCGTTCGTGGACGACCTCGACGCGGAGATCGAGCGGCTGACGGCGGAGGGGGCCGACCTGGAGATGGAGAGCGTCGACGAGGACGGCAAGCGCCTCCTGGCCGTGACCTACATCAACAGCGACCTGGGGGTGCGGCTGGAGCTGCTGCCGTCGGCGGGGCGCGAACGCCTCCTGTCGGTCACGAAGCCGCTGTAGTGAGGGCCACCGCTAGCGGTGGCCGATCCAGGTGGTGATGCGCCAGCCTTCCTCCACCTGCGCCACGACGTAGGAGGCGTCGAAGTTGACGTACTCCTCGCCGGCCCTGTTGTAGCGCCCGCAGTTGACGGTGACGTAGGCAGCGGTGGGGCTGGTGAAGGTGACGTCGACGGTGTGGAGGACGCTGTGGTCGTAGTCGTCGGGGAGGCCGGCGTGGGCGGCGGCCCAGCGGGCGTCCGACTCCTCGACGGTGGAGATGAGGTTCACCTGGCCGCCGCCGATGCCGAGGGCGGGCACGTGGCAGTAGGGACGCATCATGGTCGGGTCCTTGGCGTGGTAGGAGAACCCGAAGTGGTCGCTGTACTCGCGGACCCAGGCGGCGAGCTCGGCCTCGGTGGTCATGGCTGGTCCTCCCCGGTGGTGCTCGGTGCGGTCAGATGCTGAGGAATTGCTCGACCTTGTGCGTGTGGTGCTCGGCCTCGATGGTGCGGATGGTGCGGGAGCGGCTGCGCATCACGAGGGAGTGCGTGCGGGCGCCGTCGCGCGTGACCTCGACGCCGCGCAGGAGGTAGCCGGTGGTGATCCCGGTGAGGGCGAAGAAGCAGTCGTCGCCGCTGACCAGGTCATCGAGAGTCAACACCTGGGTGAGGTCGAGGCCGCGCTCGGCGGCGAGGGCGCGGTCTTCGTCGTGGCGGGGCCAGAGCCGGCACTGCATGTCGCCGTCAAGGGACTTCATGGCACAGGCGGCGGAGACGCCCTCGGGGGAGCCGCCGATGCCGAGGAGCATGTCGACGCCGGTGCCGTCCATGCCGGCCATGACGGCGCCGGCGACGTCGCCGTCGGTGATGGAGATGATGCGGGCGCCGGCAGCGCGGATCTCGGAGACGATGTCGTCGTTGCGGGGGCGGTCGAGCAGGGTGACGGTGACCTCGCTGACGGGGATGCCGCGGGCCCTGGCGACCTGTTCGAGGTTCCAGCGGACGGGTGCGGAGAGGTCGATCTTGCCCTTCGCCTCGGGGCCGACGGCGATCTTCTCCATGTAGAAGATGTCGTGCGGGTTGTACATGGAGCCGCGGGGAGCGGCGGCGATGACGCTGACGGCGTTGGCGCGGCCGAGGGAGAGGAGGGTGGTGCCGTCGATGGGGTCGACGGCGATGTCGACCTGGGGGCCGCTGCCGGTGCCGACGCGCTCACCGTTGAAGAGCATGGGCGCCTCGTCCTTCTCGCCCTCGCCGATGACGACAATGCCATCGATATCGATGCTGTTGAGCATGGTGCGCATGGCGTCGACGGCGCCGCCGTCGGCGCCGTTCTTGTCGCCGCGCCCGGTCCAGGGGACGGCGCCGAGGGCGGCGGCCTCGGTGGCGCGGGCGAGCTCCATGGAGATGTTGCGGTCGGGGGGGATGTCGCTCACGGATTGACCCCAAGCTGTTCGGCGACGGGCTTGAGCGCGTCGGCGACGAAGAGGATGTGTTCGTCGAGTTCGACGCCGAAGTCGGCGGCGCCGTTGCGGAGGTCGTCGCGGCTGACGCTGCGGGCGAAGGCCTTGTCCTTCATCTTCTTCTTGACGGAGGAGGCCTTGAGGGTGGAGAGGGACTTGTCGGGTCGCACGAGGGTGCAGGCGATGACGAATCCGGACATCTCGTCGGAGGCGTAGATGGCGCGGTCCATGTCCTGGGTGTACTCGAGGCCGAGGAAGGGGGCGTGGCAGAGGATGGAGTAGCGGATGTCCTCGGGGACACCGCGGGCTTCGAGGAGCTTCGAGCCTTCCTTCGGGTGGAGCTCCTCAGTGGGGTGGATCTCCCAGTCGAAGTCGTGGAGGAGGCCGACAATGCCCCACTTCTCCTCGTCTTGTCCGAGTTTGCGGGCGTAGGCCTGCATGACGGCCTCGACGGCGACGCCGTGCCTGCGCGTGCGCTCTTCCTGCGCAAACTCGGCGAGGATTTCCCAGGCGCGATCGCGCTGCATAGGCCCCTCCAGCGGCGGGGGCAATCCTACCATCGCCGGGGATGAGGGGTTACGGCTTCAAGCCAATGGCGACAAAGGGGTACAATGGGATAGTCCACTCCCATTGGGGGCTTCCTATGAGAGAAATCACAACGACGACGACGCAGCGCAACCAGGTGACCATTCCCGCCGCAGTGAGAAGACTGCTCGGGTTGAAACCCCGGGACAAGGTGGCCTTCACCATCAACGATGACGGAACGGTCTCGCTCGCCGCAGCCACGTTCACACTGGAGTCTGCGTTCGGCTCCGTGCAGCCCTCTGCCAGGCCCGAGGACTTCGAGGGGGTGAGCAGGGAGGCAAAGGACGCCAAGGTCGAGGACACCCTCCGGGAGATGCGGGAGGCGTGAGGTTCCTCGACACGAACATCATCCTGCGGTATCTGACCAGGGACGACGAAGCCAAGGCCACCGCCTGCTTCGAGCTCTTTCAGCGGGTTCAGCGCGGCGAGGAGGAACTCTTCACCTGCGAGGCAATCATCGCCGAAGTTGTCTACGTCCTGTCGTCCCGAAGGGCGCCCTACCAGCTGGACCATGACGAGATCAGGGGGCGTCTCGCCCCGATCCTGGCGCTGCGCGGTCTGAGGCTCCCTCAGAAGCAGGCCTACCTCCGGGCACTCGACATCTATGCATCGTCTCCGTCCCTCGACTTCGAGGACGCTCTGGCCGTGGCTCACATGGAGCGGCAGGGCATCCACGAGATCCTTAGCTACGACCGGGACTTCGACGGGGTGCCGGAGCTGGTGCGCGTGGAGCCCTAGTCCCGGCGCCCTCGAAGACCCTCTAGATGGGGTGGGCGGTGAGGAACTGCACGCCGCGGGCGAGGACCTCGCCGGTGAAGACGGCGCCCATGCAGATGTAGAGGAGGCCGGTGGCGCTCTGCATGGAGCGGATCTGCGCGGTGCGGAGCGCGAGGACGGCCAGCACGAAAGCGAAGACAAGGCCGACGCCGATGCGGAACCAGAAGAGGGGGTTGGCGAGGAGGCCACCCTCGACCGGGTTGGCGGGGGTGGGGGTCATGCGCTCGGGGATGGCGGCGTTGATGGCGAGCAGGACGACCTGCAGGACGATGGCGACGATCAGGATCCAGGCGAGCTCGCGCAGGGGGCGGCCGGGAAGGGAGCCCTCGGTGAGGTACCAGTGGCCCCACGTCATCGAGGTGGAGACGGCGCCCATCGCGACGGTGCCGGCGAGAAGGGCGAGTAACACGCCCGCGTACCCCCAGACGGGCGGGGCGAGCATGCCGGCGAGGAAAGCGACGCAGACGACGCCGACGACAGTGCCGCCGATGGCGACGATGCGTCCGACGGGGTCCCATCCCATGAAGACCATGAAGGCGTAGAAAGCCGACGTCCCCGTGACGACGAGCAGGAGGTCCTGCATGGGCGCGAACCAGCCGGCATCGATGAGGTAGCCGTCGACGTCGGGGCCGACGTTGAGGGAGACGGCGAGCCAGTAGGCGAGGCCGGCGACGATGGCGGCGAGGGCGGTCATGGTGAGGACGAAGCCGCGGGTGACGCCGCCGCGCAGGTCGGCGGCGAGCGTGACCCAGAGGCTGCCGATGGCGAGCTCGATGAGGATGATGAGCAGGGTGTAGGGAAGCGCCTCGGCGTTCACGGCAGCGAGTGTAGCAGCGGCCTTGCTTGGAGCCTTCCGGGGCGGACGGGAGCGCCCTTCGCTATCCTGCCGGGCGGAGGCGAGCGTGAACGGACAGGTTGTGCTCATCACGGGGGCGTCGCGCGGATTCGGAGGCGAGGCGGCTCGTCGTATCGCGTCGCGGGGCAACACGGTAATCGCGACGATGCGGAACCCGGAACGGGATGGGCCCGCGATCGTGGCGGGGCTCGAGGACCGCATCCTGGCGGCGCGGCTCGACGTGACGGATGCGGCGGGGGTGGACGCGGTTGTGGGGGAGGCGCTGGCGCGGCACGGGCGCATCGACGTGCTCATCAACAACGCCGGGTACGGGCTCTACGGGCCGATCGAGGAGGTCTCGGAGGAGCAGGTGTGGCGGCAGGTCGATACGAACGTGCTGGGCCAATGGCGGCTGGCGAAGGCCGTGCTGCCATCGATGCGCGCACGGGGGTCGGGGAAGATCGTGAACGTGAGCTCGCTGGCGGGACGGGTGCCGGGGGCGTGGCTGGGGATGTACGCGGCCGTGAAGCACGCCGTGGAGGGGATGTCGGAAGCGTTGCGCTTCGAGGTGGGGCACACGGGAGTACAGGTCTGCATCCTGGAGCCCGGTATGTACGTGAGCGACTGGCAGACGGGGAGCCTGGACGTGGCGGCCCCGCAGCTAGAGGGGCGGAGCGCCTACCAGGAAACAGTCGAGCAGGCGCTGGCGAACTTCCGGGCGCGGGCAAAGACGCGGCCGGCCTCGGGTTCGGTCGGGGTGGCGATGGCGGACATGGTGGAGCTGGAACAGCCGCTGCCGATGCGCTGGCCGGTGGGCGAGGACAGCACGCACCTGATCGAGTCGCGCCTGGGCGCCACGGAGGCGGGGTGGGAGGCGCTGCGGCTGGCGAGGACGCTGCGAACGTGGCGGCGTCCCGGCGAGCAGGGCGGCACGGAGCGGGAGTGGGGTGGAGAGAGCGTCGTGCTGATCACAGGAGCATCGCGGGGGTTCGGGGCGGCGGCGGCGCGGGAGTGCGCGGCGCGGGGAAGCCTGGTGGCGGCCACGACGCGGGATCCCGATCGGGATGGGGCGGCGGTTCGGGAGGGGTTCGAGGAGCGCATCGCGACGTTCGCGCTGGATGTGACCGATGCGGAGTCGGTTGCGGCGGCGGTAGGAGCGGTGCGGGAGCGGTTCGGACGCATCGACGTGCTGGTGAACAACGCCGGGTACGGCCTCTACGGGCCGCTGGAGGACCTGAGCGAGGACGAGTGCCGGCGACAGCTCGACACGAACCTGCTGGGGCAGTGGCGGATGCAGCAGGCGGTGCTGCCGCTGATGCGGGAGCAGGAGTGGGGCAAGGTCGTCAACGTGAGCTCGCTCTCGGGGCAGGTGCCGCGGGCGCTAAAGGGAATGTACGCCGCCTCGAAATTCGCCGTGGAGGCGATGTCGGAGGCGCTGGCGGACGAGGTCGCGCCCTTCGGCGTGCAGGTGACGATCCTGCAGCCGGGCCAGTACCGGAGCGACTGGCAGACCACGAACCTCGACGTGTGCGCGGCGATGCGCGAAGAGCGCAGCGCGTATCAGCCGGGGGCGGAGCGCAGGCTGGCGACAGAACGGGCGGTGGCAGCGACGCGGCCGGGGTCGGACGCGGTGGGGATGGCGATCGCCGACGCGGTCCAGCTGCAGCAGCGGCTCCCCATGCGCTGGCCGCTGGGGGAGGACGCGCTGCGCATGATCCCGGCGCGCCGGGCGACGCCCGACGACATCTGGGAGCGGGAACGCCGGGCCGAGGGGTGGGGCTTCACGATGGAGGACATGGCCTAGGCTTCAGGGCGCGACCAGGCGGTAGATGCGGTCCTCGTTGAAGCTGATGACGTAGAGCTCGCCGTCGCTGTCCTCGGCGAAGGAAACGATAAAGTTGGGCCCTTCGTCCCAGAGGAGCACGGGAACGATGTGGCCACGCGCGGCCGCGATCCCGGCATCAATTGCGAGGATGTCGCCGTTGCAGAAGTCGCTGTAGAGGTACCAGCCGTAGAGGGAGGGGATGGCCTTCCCGCGGTAGACGTAGCCGCCGGTGACGGAGCAGCCGTGGTCGTGGCTGTATTCCCAGACGGGGAGCGTGAGGCCCGTACGGTCGCAGCCGGTCTCTGGAAGGAAGCAGCGGGTACCCTCCATGACCTTCCAACCGTAGTTGGCGCCAGCATGGATGATGCTGATCTCCTCCATGCGGTCCTGGCCGACGTCGCCGGCCCAGAGGAGGCCGGTCTCGCGATCGAAGCTCATGCGCCAGGGGTTCCGCAGGCCGTAGGCCCAGGTCTCAGGAAGGGCGGCGTCTTCTTCGAGGAAGGGGTTGTCGGGAGGGATGAGGTAGGGGCTGCCGGCGGAAGCGTTGCGCACGTCGATGCGGATGACGGCGCCGAGGTGGGTGCCCAGGTCCTGGCCGTGGCCGTGGGGGTCGTTGGCGGCGCCGCCGTCGCCGATTCCGAGATAGAGCATGCCGTCGGGTCCGAAGAGAGTGGTGCCGCCGTTGTGGTTGAGGTAGGGCTGGTCCGCCTCCAGGAGGACCAACTCGCTGGCGGGGTCAATCGCGAATTCCGCGGCCTCGCCGCTGGTGGCGAACCGGGAGAGACGGCTCACGCGCCGTGGCGCTGCGGGGCTGTAGTAAGCGTAGACGTAGCCGTTGGCGGCAAAGTCGGGGTCGAGGGCAATCGAGAGCAGGCCCTCTTCGGAGCAGCAGACGGTGGCCTCGCGGTGGTCAAGGACGGTGCGGGGTTCGTCGTAGGGGCCGTCGCGGGGAACGGAGAGCACGCGGCCCTCTTGCAAGACAATGAGGAACAGGCCGTGCTCCGGCAGGTCGATCAAGGCGACGGGCCGTTCGTACTCGGGGAGGCCGGGAAAGGCCGGTACGAGGGTGAGGGCGGGTTCCTCGTCGGCCGCGGGAGTGGACGTGCGGGGTTGGGAGGCAGGGCTGGGGTCGTCAGGACTGCCGGGGTCGGTCGTCCCGGGCGGCCGGGGAGACGCTGTTTCCGATGTGGGTGTGGCGGCAGGCCTCGGGCGACCGGGCGGCGAGTACTCTCCGCAGGCGACCAGGGCGCCGGCTACAAGCAGGGCCGCGCCCAACAGGACGGGTCGCCACGGGCCAGCGCTCATGGATCGAGGCGCTGGGCGGCGACATCCAGGGCGGTCCCGACATCGGCGGCGAAGCCGTGCTCGCCGAGCAGGCGGCCGAGGGAGGCGAGGAAGAAGAGGACGTTGCCGGCGGTGGACGACTCGCCCATGAGGCCGACTCGCCAGACGCGACCGCGCAGATCGCCGATGCCGCCGCCGACTTCGATGCCGAAGCGGTTCAGCAGGGCGCCCCGCACGGCCCCGTCGTCGACGTTCTCGGGGATGCGCACGGTGGTGAGGACGGGGAGGCGGTGCTCTGCGTCGGCGTGGAGGGTGAGGCCCATGGCTTCAAGGCCCGCCTGGAGGGCGCGGCCGTTCGTCTCGTGGCGCTGCCAGCGGGCTTCGAGCCCTTCCTCGAGGACGAGGGCAAGGGCGCGGTGAAGGGCGTAGGTCATGGAGATGGGGGAGGTGTGGTGGTAGGCGCGGCGGCTGTCCCAGTAGGCCTCGAGCAGGCCAAGGTCGAGGTACCAACTGTTGGAGGGCGCCTCGCGGGCCTGGATGGCGCTCCAGGCGGCGGGGGAGAGGGTGACGGGGGAGGCGCCGGGGGGCGCGGAGAGGCACTTCTGCGTGCCCGAATAGGCAGCGTCGACGCCCCACTCGTCGATCTCGACGGGGACTCCGCCGAGGGAGGTGACGCAGTCGAGGAGCAGGAGGGCGCCGTGTTCCTTGCAGAGGGCGGAGATGGCCTCGACGGGCTGGCGGACGCCGGTGGAGGTCTCGGCGTGGACGACGGCGACGAGCTTGGTTGGCCCGGCGCGGAGCTCGCGCTCGATGGCCTCGGGAGGGATGGGGGAGCCCCAGGGGGCGGTGACGATGGTGACCTCGGCGCCGGTGCGGGCGGCCATCTGCGAGATGCGATCGCCGAAGTAGCCGCAGATGCCGACGATGGCGCGGTCGCCGGGCTGGAGGAGGTTCATCACGGCCGCCTCCATGCCGCTGGTGCCGGTGCCGGGAGTGGCGAGCGTAACCTCGTTCCCGGTGCGGAAGACCTGCCGCATCATCTGCTGGCATTCGTCCATGATGCGGATGAACTCGGGGTCGAGGTGGCCGAGGAGGGGGAGGCCCATGGCGGCCAGCACACTCGTATCGGCGCCGCTGGGGCCGGGGCCCATAAGGACGCGCTTGGGGGGATCAAGGGAAGGAATCTCGGTCATGGGCCCATGCTAACGGCTGGGCCTTTTAGGGAATCGCCCTAGGGACCCTCGCTCACGGCGATGAAGACGCCCCGGCCAGGCTCCAGCTCGACGCCTGCACTGGGCGCCTGCTCGAAGACCGTGCCGCGGGGGTACTGCTCGTTGCGGCCGGTGACAACAGTGACCTCGAAGCCGGCTTCTTCGACGGCGAGGCGAGCGATGTGCTCGGGCTGGCCGATGACGTCGGGGACGACGCCATGCTCGACCTCGAGGCCGCTGCTGGTCGCCACCTCTTCGCTTTCGGGGGCGGGGGTGGAGGTGGGGACGGGGGTGGGGGTCGCCTCGCTGGCCTCGCCGCCGGCGTTGGCGATGAGGATGGCAGCCACGATCACGAGAGCGGTGACACCGACGGCGACGGCGACGATGACCCCGGTACGGGCGAAGGAGAACGGTCCGGCGCCGATGCGGCGGGCGGGGATGGCGACACCGATGTCGACGCCGATCATGGGCTCTTCGGGGACACGCGAGCCGAAGAGGGCGGAGGGGCCGCGGCCGGGGCGGCTCTCCCCGCTCGACGGCCTGGAGGCGGAGCCGCCGGTGGGGGGCGCCTCCTCGGGGAAGCGGGCGAGGAGACGAGCGGTTTCGAGGCCGAGGTACTGGGTGTAGGAACGGAGGAAGCCGCGCGCGTAGACGGGCGCGGGGATGATGTCGAAACGCTCTTCCTCGAGGGCCTGGAGGTAGCGCCGGGAGATGCGAGTGTCGCGTTCGGCGTCTTCAAGGGTGAGGCCGCGCTCCTGACGAGCCCGGACCAGCTGCTCACCGATGCCCAGGCCGGTCATCGCCTCACTCCAGGGAGGGGACGGTACCACCCCGCCCCGAGGGAGCCAAACACCGGGGCGGGGCCTGGCGGGAGCACGAGAGGCGGGGGCTCAGGCGACAGGAAGGGCGTCGAGCTGGTGGCGCTTCACCTCGGCCATCACCTTCGCGCCCACGGCATCGTCGGGCTCGACGACCGGCAGGCGAGGCGGGCCGATATCGACACCGAGCTGGCGGAGCACGTAGCGGATCGTGCTGGGGCTGCCGTTGAGGAAGCAGGCGTCGGTGAGGGGGACGAGGGGGCGGTGGATCTCGGCGGCGGCGGCGAGATTGCCGGCGAGGACATGGTCGAGCATGGCGCGCTGGCGTCCGGCGACGATGTGGGCGGTCACGCTGATGGCGCCGTAGGCGCCCATGTTCCAGAGGTGGAAGTTGTCGTTGTCGTTGCCGCTCCAGATGCGGAAGTCGGGCTTCGCCTCGATCACGCGGGCGGTCGCGTGGAGGTCGCCGTTGGCCTCCTTGTTCCCGACGATGTTGGGAATCTCGGAGAGCGTGAGGAGGGTATCGACGGTGAGGTTGACGCCGGTGCGGCCGGGCACGTTGTAGACGATGACGGGGAGGCTGGTGCTCTCCGCGATGCGGCGGAAGTGCTCGATGATGCCGGCCTGTGGGGGGCGGATGTAGTAGGGGGCGACGGCCAGGATGGCGTCCGCGCCGGCGGCCTCGGCGCGCTTCGCGAGCTTGATGGAGTGGTGGGTGTCGTTGGTGCCGGCGCCGGCGACGACGGTGCCGCCCTCGCCGAGCTCCTGCTTGGTCTCCTCCCAGAGGCGGGCCTTCTCGTCGTCGCTGAGGAGGGGGGACTCGCCGGTGGTGCCGGTGACGACAACGCCCTCGTTGCCAGCGCGGACGAGGGAGGCGGCGAGGCGGCGGGCGAGGGCATAGTCGACCTCGCCCCCGGCGGCGTAGGGGGTGACCATGGCGGTGAGGAGTCGGCCAATCATGGACATTGCTGCGCTCCAGAAGGTGGGCGCTCAGTCTATCTCTATCGGGGTTCGAGCGGCACCGGCGGGGGCGGGCGGGGCTAGAAGCGGAGGGGAAGCTGGCCCCACGAGCGGAAGTGCTTGCTGAGGAAGCGCCACTGGCGCTCGTCGCCGTAGTGGGAGCCCGCTTCGTGGCCGTAGAGGCGATCGGGCGGGCCGGCGAGCTTCTGGTAGCGGAAGCGAGCGACTTCCTGGCCGTCCTCCAGCATGAAGGGCACATCGTGGGCGCGAACCTCGAGGACGGCGGGGAGGCCGGAGGGGACGGCGGCGCCAAAGCCGGGGTCGAAGAAGCCGGCGTAGTGGGTGCGGAGCTCGCCGCTGGTAGCGTCGAAGGGGACCATCTCGGCGGCGAGTTCGGGGGGGATGGTGATCTGCTCGCGGGAGCGGAGGAGGTAGAAGTCCTCGGGTTCGAGCACGAGCTGGGTGGAGGGCCAGATGGGCTCCCAGAACTCGCGCGGGTCGTGGTCGCGACGGGAGAGATCGAGGAGGGCGCTGTTGTTGCGCTTGGCCTTGAAGCCGACGGGCATGGGGCCGCCGTCGGTCTCGCCCATGTCGGGTTCCTGGGCCGGGGGCCGGAGCTGGATGCGGAGGGTCTCGGGGGCAGTCGGGGGAAGGGTCGGGGGAGGGGAGGGGGCGCCGGTGGGGTCGTCGACGATGAAGCGGATCTGGTTGAGGGCGAGTCCCGCCTGGACGCGCACCAGGAAGGAGCGGGAGAACACCTCCAGCCAGAGCTCGCCCTCGTAACCGGGGGCGATGTCGTCGAAGCGGTGGGAGTGGTCGGTGACGACGCGGGTGAAGATGTCGACGCGTCCGGTGGAGCTCTTCGGGTTGGCGAAGGCGCGCACGTTCGAGGGGAGCTTGAGGCCTTCCATGAGGGGGATGAGGTAGGGGCGGTTGGGCTCGAGGATGCCGCCGGAGCGGATGTCGACGCCCTTATCGAGCTTGAGGCGGTTGAGGCGCTCGCGGACGGTGCAGTCGCCGGGGAGGAAGCTGGAGCCGATGCGGTAGGCGGTGGGGCCGAGGAGGAGATCGAGGCTGGCCGGCTGGAAGCCGCTCTCGGGGATCTCGACGGCAGTGGTAGTGATGATGCCGAGGCCCTCCGCCTCGCGGAGCTTCTGGCGCGGCAGGACGCCGGGAGGCAGGTCCCAG
>DAOUID010000136.1:0-9623 GCA_034428315.1 Dehalococcoidia bacterium | reverse complement strand
CCTCGACGAGCCCCTCTCCCTCCCCGACCACCCCCTCATGCGCCAGACCCGCGACGACTGCCTCTACGAGGCGATGGACGTAAACGGCCTTCAGGACGTGCTCACCCGCATTGAGGACGGGGCCGTCCGCCTCCACGCCGTCGATACCGTCGAGCCCTCCCCCATGGCCCACGAGATCGTCAGCGGCCGTCCCTACACCTACCTGGACGATGCCCCCATCGAGGAGCGCCGCACCCGCGCCGTCACCCTCCGCAAAACCCTCCCCGACTCCGCCCGCGACCTCGCCACCCTCAGCCCCGACGCCATCGCCCGCGTCCGCGAAGAGGCCTGGCCCGAGCCCCGCGACGCCGAGGAAGCGCACGACGCCCTCCTCGGGTTCGTCGTGCTTGCCGAGGAGCAGGCTGCTTCGTGGGGCGAGTGGCTCGCGGAGTTGGAGGCGGGGGGACGGGCCGCTCGCGTCACCCTCGGCGAGCGCGCCTGCTGGTTCGCCGTCGAGAACCTCCCCTCCATCCGCCTCCTCTTCCCGGACGCCGCCATCCCCTCCCCCAGCGTCCCCGCCCACGCCCTCCTCGAGGTCGAAGACCGCGAGGCCGCCCGCCTCGCCCTCGTGCGCGGCCATACCGAATGCCTCGGCCCCATCACCCCTGTCGCCATCGCCCGTCGCACCGGGCTGACCGAGACGGACGCGGACTACGGCCTCCGCGCCGCCGAGGCTGCCGGCTACCTCGTCCGCGGCCGCTTCACGCCGGAGGCTCCCGAGGACGAGCTCTGCGACCGCCGCCTCCTCGCCCGCATCCATCGCTACACGCTGGAGGGTCTGCGCAAGGCCGTCGCGCCCGTCTCCCGTGCCGACTACATGCGCTTCCTCACGCGCTGGCAGGGCCTCGCCCCCGGCGCCGTCTACGGAGGCCGCCCCGGACTGCGGCGCGCGCTCGAACGCCTGCAGGGCTTCGAGGCCCCCGCCGGCTCCTGGGAGGACGACCTCCTTCGCGCCCGCGTCCGCGACTACGACCCCGCCTGGCTCGACGAGCTCTGCCTCGCCGGCGAGATCGCCTGGGCGCGCCTCAGCGGTCGCAAGGCCTCCCCCGAAGACGCCCCCTCCCGTCCCGCCCCCGCCACCCGCGCTACCCCCATCACCCTCGTCGCCCGCCGCGCCTTCCCCGACCTCCTTGCCGCCGCCCGCTACGACCGTCCCGAGGGCGTCGCGCCGCCGCCCGGCGCCGCCTCCGCCGTCGTCGAGCTCCTGCGGGAGCGCGGCGCCCTTTTCTTCGACGAACTCGTTCGCGAGACCGGCCAGCTCAGCAGCCAGACCGAGGACACCCTGCGCGAGCTGATCGCCACCGGGCTCGTCGCCTCCGACGGGTTCGAGGGCGTCCGCAGGATCTTCGCCCGCTCGTCCTCCGGCCGCCGTCGCGCCTCTGTCCGCCGTCCCGTCGCCAGCTATCGCCTCGGACTGGTCCTTGGCGGCCCGCCCGGCCGTTGGTCACTCGTCGAAGCGCCGCCTCTCGACCCTGCCCGCCAGGAGGAGATCGCCACCCTCGTCGCCAGCGTCCTCCTCGAGCGCTATGGCGTCGTCTTCCGGGACCTCGCCACCCACGAGCGCTTCACCCTGCCCTGGCGATCCGTCCTTCGCGCCCTTCGCACCATGGAGGCGCGCGGCGATGTCCGCGGCGGTCGCTTCGTCTCCGGCGTCGTCGGCGAGCAGTACGCCCTCATCGACGCCGTCGAGCAGCTCCGCCGCACCCGCAACGAGCCCGCCGCCGGCGAGCGCGTCGTCGTCAGCGCCGTCGACCCCGTGAACCTGACCGGCACGGTCTTGCCCGGACCGCGCGTTCCCGCCTACTCCGGGCGCAGCCTTGTCCTCATCGACGGCGTCCCGGAAGAGGAGGCGAAGGCCGCCGAGGCCTTCGCCGGCGCCGACCGCCGCTAGCCGGGCCGCCTACCCGATCGCCGGCAGGTTGTAGACCCGCGCCGCCGTGTCGTGCAGCACCTTCCGGCGTACCGTCGAGTCCAGCTGGTTCAGCGTCTTCGAGATGCGGGTGTGCGTCTCCGGGTAGAGACAGGTGGGGTGAGGGAAGTCCGTCTCGAACATCACGTTGTCTTCGCCGAGCTCCTCGATCGCGTGCAGTGGCCCCCACTGCTCGAACCAGAACGAGGCGTACACCTGCCGCTTGAAGTACTCCTTCGGGCGCAGGCTCAGTCCCTCCCGCTCCGTCGGGATCGTCTCGTCGTACTGCCACTCCATCGCCTCCAGCAGGAACGGGATCCAGCCGATGCCGCTCTCCACGGAGACGAAGTTCAGGTTCGGGTAGCGGTCCAGCAGCCCGCTGAAGATCAGGTTCATGATCGTTTTGCACTGCACCATGAACAGCGAAACGCTGATCGTGGCCAGGAAGCGCTGCGGCCCGTAGCCGTCCCAGATCATCTGCCCGCCGAGGTTGTTCCCCGAGCCCACGTGGAAGTTCACCGGGATGCCCAGCTCCTGGCAGGTCGACCAAAGCGGGTCCCAGTGCGGGTCGTGCAGGTGTGGCAGCTCGAACGCCTCCGGCGTGTCCGTCATCGTGATGCCGGTAATGCCCGCGTCCGTCACCCGCCGGATCTCCCGCACGCACTCGTCCATGTCCCAGAAGGGCGTCAGCGCCTGTGGGAAGAGCCGTCCGTTGCCCGCCTCCTGCAGCTCGATGATGGCGTCGTTGTAGACCCGCGAGCAGATGTTCCGCAGCTCGCTGTCCTCCAGCGACATGAAGCGATGGCTCCCGAACCCCGCCACGTTCGGGTAGATGATCTGCTGCGAGATGCCGAGCCGGTCGAGAAGCTCGAGCCGCGGCTCCGGGTAGCTCGCCGCGTCGCTCATCTCGTCGAAGTCCGTCAGGCTCATCATCCCGTAAGCCTTCTCGCCGTCCTTCTTCACCACCGTGAAGCCCATCGGTCCGAAGTCGACGTCCCCGTCGACAACCCAGCGATTCCGCCCTTCCTCGTCGAGTATCACGCGCGGAACGCGCTCCTTGTAGGACGCCGGCGCCCGCGAGGTCCACAGGTCGGGCGGCTCCGTGTAATGGCTGTCGATGTCGATGACCGGTACGCCATGAACGGTGAGCGGTGGCGTCATGGGAGCCTCCTCCTGCGCGCTGCGCGCCCCACCATCCTACCGCTCGCGCGGGGCGGGAAGGTCAAGGGCGGGCCTTCGGAAAGGAGTGCTTCCTCAGGGGGCTGGCGGCAGGTTGTAGACACGCTTTGCCGTGTCGTGCAGCACCTTGCGCCGGACGGTCGGGTCCAGTTGCCCCAGTGTCTCGGTGATCTGCGTCTGCGCGTCGGGGTAGAGGCAGGTCGGGTGCGGGAAGTCCGTCTCGAACATCACGTTGTCCACCCCCAGCTCCTCGATCGCATGAAGCGGCCCCCACTGCTCGAACCAGAACGAGGCGTACACCTGTCGCTGGAAGTACTCCTTCGGGCGCAGGCTGAGATTCTCCCGCTCGTCCGGGATCGTCTCGTCGTACTGCCATTCCAGCGCCTCGAGGAGGAAGGGAATCCAGCCGATCCCGCTCTCCACGGAGACGAAGTTCAGGTTCGGGTAGCGGTCCAGGAGGCCGCTCAGGATCAGGTTCATGATCGTCTTGCACTGGATCATGAACAGGGAGACGCTGATCGCCGCCAGGTTGCGCTGCGGCCCGTACCCCTTCCACATCATCCGCTGCCAGAGGTTCTGCCCCGCGCCCACGTGGAAGTTCACCGGGATGCCCATCTCCTGGCAGGTCGACCACAGCGGATCCCAGTGCGGCTCATGCAGGTACGGCAGCCGGAACAGCTCCGGCGTGTCCGTCATCACGATGCCTGTGATGCCCGCATCCTTCATCCGACGCAGCTCCCGCAGACACTCGTCGATGTCCCAGAACGGCGTCACCGCCTGAGGAAAGAGCCTCCCCTTCCCCGCCTCCTGCAGCTCGATCGCGGCGTCGTTGTAGATGCGCGCGCAGAGATTCCTGAGCTCGCTGTCCTGCAGCATCATGAAGCGGTGGCTGCCGAACCCGGCCACGTTCGGGTAGATGATCTGCTGCGAGATGCCCAGGTGGTCGAGCATCTCCAGCCGCGGCCCCGGGTAGCTCGCCGCCGCGCTCATCTCCTCGAACGTGGGAAGGCTGTAGGCGCCATATTCCTTCGAGCCGTCGCTCTTCACCACCGTCAGCCCGAGAGGCCCGAAGTCCACGTCGCTGTCGACGTACCAGTGCTCGTCCCCGTCCTTGTTCGGCCGCACCTGGGGCATGCGCTCCCGGTAGGAAGCCGGCGCCCGCGAGGTCCAGAGGTCGGGCGGCTCTGTGTAGTGGCTGTCGACGTCGATGACCGGCACGTCGTAATCCATGAGCGGCGATGTCATGCCGCCATCCTACCGCCCGTGCAGGGCGGGAGCCCGAGCAAGTCGCGGGACCCTCGTGAGATCGCTTACTCCATCAGCCCCGCGCTCTTCGCCGCCGCCGTGGCCGCGTTCCTGCCCGCGATGCGCCCGAACGTCACCGCCGGCCCGTACGACCCGCCCCCGCCGATGTAGCGGTCGCCGTGGAGGGTGCCCATCGCCTCCCCCGCGGCGAAGAGGTTGTCGATCGGCAACTCGTTGTTCGCGATCACGTGCGTGTCGGGATCGACCCGCAGGCCGCACCCGGTCCACGCGATGATCGCGGGCCGCACCTCCACCGCGTAGAACGGCGGCGTCTCGATCGGCCGCAGCCCCATCGGCTTGAAGTAGGCCGTGTCGACACCCCTGGCGCAGTCCTCGTTGTACTTCTGCACCGTGCCCGCCAGCGGCGCCGGGTTGATCTTGCACAGCGCCGCCAGCTCTTCCAGCGTGTCCGCCCGCAGCACTTCACCGCTCTCGGCCTTCGCCAGCAGGTTTTCCGAGGTCCAGCTCGGGCCGGCAGGCATTGCGTCCGCCTCACGCCGCGCCGCCTCGTCGAAGATCGCGTAGGCCATGCCCCCGTTCCGCTTGAAGAGGCCCGCCATCACCGTATACGGCGCCATCTCGCTGGCGAAGCGCCGCCCTTCGCGACTCACGAGGATGGACCAGGGTGGTACGCCCAGCTCCAGGTCTCTGTTGAACCCCGGGGTCACGAGGAGCAGACCCCGGTTGTGGCCGCCCAGCGTCGCCCCGACCTGCTCGCCCAGCACGATCCCGTCGCCCATCGCCTTCGGACCCGAGATCGCCCAGACCCCGTCGCCCTGCTCGTGGGCGTCGGGCCAGTACTTCTCGATGAACTCCTTGTTGTGCCCGAAGCCCCCCGAGGCGATCACCACCGCCCCGCAGCCCACCTCCTGGTCCCCGGCGGCCACGCCCACGATCTCGCCGTCCTCCTCGATCAGCTTGTCCGCGCGGGTCATGAGCGCCATGTCCACGCCTCGCTTGATGCGCTCGGAGTCCAGCACCCGCACAACTGCCAGCCCCTCGCCCTCCGGCGGGTGGCCCCGCGCCACCGTGTCGATCCCCGAGATGTAGACCCGCTCCGGCTTGTACTCCACGCCCAGGCTGCGCAGCCACTCGAACGTGGGCGCCGCGTTGTCGCAGTACGTGCGCGCCACCGCCGGCTCCACGTTCCACTGGTTGAGCGTCATGTAGTAGTTGAACATGTCGTCCGGCGTGTCATCGAGGATGCCCGCCTCACGCTGCACGCTCGTGCCGGCGGCGTAGAAGTGGCCCCCCGAGAGGCGCGAGGAACCGCCCACCTTGTCGTCCGCCTCCAGCACGATCACGCTCGCGCCCGAGTCGGCAGCGGCCACCGCCGCCGACAGCCCCGCTGCCCCCGAACCGATCACGACGACGTCGTAGTCCCGCTCCATGCTGTCCTCCCTCGGCCGCTCTCCCGGCCCGGTACATCCGCGATTGGTCCGCATCGTGGGAGCCCCGCCGAGGCGCGTCAAGCGCCTTCACTGGTACTCCCGCGCCCGCTGCCCGATAATCTGCCCGCAGACCCGCGCGATTACGCAACTCCGAGGAGGACGCGATGAAACTCACCGTGAATCTCGACCGCTGCATCAAGGCGGCCGAGTGCTCCACCTACCACGCCGAGCTGTTCGCCGCGCGGGAAGATGGCTTCCCCGTCGTCATCGTGGAAGAGCCCGAGGGCGATCAGGTCGAAGACGCCGAGGACGCCGTCCGCGTGTGCCCCGGCAACGCCATCAGCCTCTCGAACGACGACTAGAACAGCATCGACGCGCGAGCGTCGCTCCCGCTCTCCGAGCTGTTGTCCCGGAGCCAGGCGATAGCATCCCCCAGCGCCAGGTAGAGCGAGCCGCTCGCCCGCACCCCCCGCGCCCACCGCTCGACCGCTTCCTCGCCCTCGTCGGCCCTGCGCCGCACACCGCTCGCCGCGGTCTCCGCGATCGCCCGCACCGCGCGCTCGTACGAGGCGTGCGACTCCAGTGCGAACTCCTCGCGCAGGATCGCGACGAGGTCCAGGGCCTCGCCCTGGTCGAGCACGTCGGCCGCCCGCCGGCGCGTCGCTTCCAGCGCTCGCTCCACCACTAGCCCGACCGGCCCCGGCTACGCGCCACGCTGGCCGAACTCGAGGTTCAGCTCCCACAGACCCAGCATGATGCCGGGCTGATGCGTCAGGTCGTTCTTGCCCGGCGCGAGCCGCAGGTCGTCCAGCCGATCCAGCATCACGTTCACCGCGATGTTCTGCTCCAGCCGGGACAGCCCCGCCCCCGGACACACCCGCGGGCCCATCGAGAAGGTCAGGTGCCGCCCCGGGTTCTTCCGCGTCAGGTCGATCGAGTCCGTCGCCGGACAGAGGTCCGGGTCGCGGTTCGCCGCCCCGTAGCGGAGGTGCAGCATCGAGCCTCGCGGGATCGTGACGCCGCGCAGCTCGACGTCCTTCATCGCCACGCGCGTCGAAAGCCCCTGTGTGGGTGCGAACAGCCGCAGCGCTTCCTCCACGAAGAAGCGCACCTTGGAGCGGTCCGCTCGCAGCTCCTCGACTAGCTCCGGCTGCTGCGCCAGCAGCATTGCCTCCGCCGTCAGCGCGTATTGCGTCGTCTCGTTCCCGCCGATGTGCATCCCGTACACGACGCTTGCGATCTCGGGGTCGCTGAGCCTCCGCTTCTCCGGTCCGTACTCCACGTTCAGGAGGAACGTGATCATGTCGTCCTTGGGGTTCTGCCGCTTGTCCTCGATCTGCTCGCCGATGTAGTGCTGGAAGGCGACCAGCGCCTCCGCGTTCGCCTTCTCCTGCTCGGGCGTGAGCAGGTTCTTGTGGCTGAAGCCGTACACGAACCGCTTGACCTGCTCCTCTTCCCACACCCGCGTCTTCGGCATGTCCTCCAGGGGGAAGCCGAGGATCGTCGTGATCACGATCTGCGGCAACGGCGCCGCGAACCCCTTCACGAACTCGACCTCGCCCGTCTCGATCCACTTGTCCAACAGGTCGTTCGCGGCTTGCGTGATCATGGGCGTGTGCCGCTCCGCCGCCGGCAGGGCGACCCACGGGTCCGTCAGCTCCATGCGGTGGCGCTTGTGCTCCTCCAGCGTCGGCCGCAGCGTGTCCCAGGTGTCCGTGATGGTGCCGAAGCCCTTCTCCCGGAAAATCTCCTGCGCCGCCTCGTCGCCCTCAGCGGCGTTGTAGAACTCGAACGTCTCCGGATCCCGCACGACCATCGCGATGTCTTCGTACTTGCTCAGGATGTAGGCGTCCGAGCCGGGAATCGCCCCCTCGCCGGGAATCCTGTGAACCGGCGCTTCGTCGTGGAGGATCTTGTACGAGTCGAACCAGTACTCCTGCGCCCCCGGCGAGAAGAGGTCGACTTCCTCCAGGTTCACCGGACACCCGCTGACCTGCTCCTGCCGATGGCCCGTCGCGTGAGGGGCGTCTGAGGTTGCTCGCTGCATGGCTGTCCTCCCCGCGGCGCGCGCCGCCTGGGTGCGATTTGTGCCGCCAATCCTACCCGCATCGACCCCCACCGATCAGCACCAAGCGGATGGGATCCCCCCTCGCGACTCGTGACCCCGCCCCTCCCTTGCCGCCCCCGTTCCCCCCGCCGTATCGTGCCGCCACCGAACCCCAACCCGGAGGTGCGCCCACATGGCGACCGTGCTCATCACGCTCAAGGTCAAGGAGGGCATGGAGGCCCGCTACGAGGAGATCCAGAAGGACCTCTACGAGAAGACCCACTCCCTCGAAAGCGATGTCCTCCGCTACGAGATGTGGCGCGGGCAGGAGCCCCGCAGCTACTACTGCATCCTCTCCTTCCCCGACTACAACACCTTCCTCCTGAAGCACCAGATCAGCGACCACCACGAGGACGCCACCCCGCCCCTCATGGAGGTCATCGAGGAGGAGGGCATCGAGTGGGTCGACCCCATCCAGGGCGCCTCCCCCCTCCCCTCCACCAACCAGCAGGACGTCCCCGACGACGCGCCCGAGATCGCGAAGACTTACGACGAGATCCTGCGCGTGGCCGTCCCCGACTGGTGGGCCTCGCTCCGCTAGCCATGGACCTCGAACTGACCGGCAAGGCAGCGCTCGTCACCGGTGGCAGCAAGGGCATCGGCAAGGCCATCGCGCGCGCCCTCGCCCAGGAGGGCGTCGATGTCGCCATCGCCGCCCGCACGCAGGAAACCCTCGAAGCAACCGCCGCCGAGCTCGCCGCCGAGACCGGCCGCCGCATCGTCCCCATCGTCTGCGATACGGGCAGGACGACCGCGGTGAACGCCATGGTCGCGAGCGCCGTCGAGCAGCTGGGCCGGCTCGACATCCTCGTGAACAACGCCGCCCGCCCCGGTGGCGGTCCCGGCCCCGTCCCACCCCTCGAAGGCATCACCGACGAGAACTTCGCCGAGGAGATGAACACGAAGGTGCTGGGCTATCTCCGCTGCGCTCGCGCCGCCGCCCCCCACCTCAAGGCGAACGGCTGGGGGCGAATCATCAACATCAGCGGCATGGGAGCGCGCCAGGCGGGCACGGCCATCGGCAGCATGCGAAACGTCGCCGTCTCCGCCCTCACCAAGAACCTCGCCAACGAGCTCGGGCCCTACGGCATCAACGTGACCGTCGTCCACCCCGGCGCCACCTGGACGGAGCGCATGCCCGACCTGATGGAGACCCGCGCCGCCGAGCAGGGCGTCTCCGTCGAGGAGGCCATGCGGCGCGCTGCCGGGGGCAACGCCGTCGGGCGCTTTATCGACGCGACCGAGGTCGCCCACGTTGTGGCCTTCCTCGCCTCCCCCAAGTCGGTTGCCATCACTGGCGACGCCATCGCCGCCGGCGGCGGCGTCGGCAACGCCATTCACTACTAGGCCGGCACGAGGGGCCGAAGGCCTCCTACTCGCCCTCCACCGTGATCGCCTCGACGGGACAGACCTCCGAGGCCTGCACCGCCTCGATCTTCATGTCCTCGCCCTCCAGCGGGTCCATCTGGATCACGGGAAAGCCCTCGTCGTCAACTTTGAACAGCGACGGGTGGTTGTAGTAGCACTCGCCGCTCTTCGTGCACTTCTTCAGGTCGACCTTCACTCGCATCGTTTCCCCCGTCCCTCGTCGCTAGTTGACGTCGAACTCGATCCAGAGCTCTTCCGGCGCCCGGAAGCCGCCCGATCCCATGACGGGCGAGGTGATGCCCGCGTGCGTCGGGAACTTCGGACG
>DAOUID010000135.1:0-34445 GCA_034428315.1 Dehalococcoidia bacterium | reverse complement strand
GCTGGAGGAGGGCGCTCGCCTTGTGCGTGACCGATTCGACGCTGACATCGCCGTAGCCGATGTTGGCGAGCAGGTCGTTCCAGGTCTTTCCGGGGAAGAGGGCGACGAGCTCGTCCTGGTGGTCGGCGATGTCGAAGCCGAGGCGTCGCAGCTCGCGCTCCAGCATGTCGCGCCCGCGATCGATGCTCTCCGCCTTGCGCTGCTTGCGGAACCACTGCCGCACCTTCTGGCGGCCGGTCGTCGTCTGGAGGTAGCCGAGGCTCTCGCTGAGCCAGTCGCGCGAGGGGCCGCTGCGGGAGCGGCTGCGCATGATCTCGACGACGTCGCCGTTCTGGAGGGTGGAGTTGAGCGCCGCCATCTTGCCGTTGACCTTGGCGCCGATGGTCTGGTGGCCGAGGTCGGTGTGGATGCGGTAGGCGAAGTCGAGGGGGGTGGCGCCGGCGGGGAGGTCGAGCACGTCGCCCCGGGGCGAGAGCACGAAGACCTGGTCGTCGAACACGTCGGTCTTGACGCTCTCGACGAACTCCTCGGCACCCGAAAGTTCGCGCTGCCACTCGAGGAGCTGGCGCAGCCAGGCGATGCGCTCCTCATCCTGGGAAGAGCGGTCGCTGGACCCCTTGTAGCGCCAGTGGGCGGCGACGCCGTACTCGGCCACGCGGTGCATCTCGTAGGTGCGGATCTGCACCTCGAGGGGACGGTTTCCCGGGCCGATGACGGTCGTGTGCAGGGACTGGTACATGCTCGCCTTGGGGCTGGCGATGTAGTCGTCGAACTGCCCGGGGAGGGGCCGCCAGGTGGAGTGGACGACGCCGAGGGCGGCGTAGCAGTCGGAGACGTCCTTCACGAGGATGCGGAGGGCGAGGAGGTCGTAGATCTGGTCGAAGGACTTGGCCTCGCGGCCGTAGCGGTTCGCCTTCTGGTAGATGGAGTAGATGTGCTTGGCGCGCCCGGTCACCTCGGCCCCGATGCGGGCGTCATCAAGCTGGGTTCGCAGCCCGGCGGCAACGTCCTCGATGTAGCGCTCGCGGGCAAGCCGGGTCGCGTCGAGGCGGGCCGCGATCTCCTGGTAGCGCTCCGGCTCGAGGTAGCGGAAGGCGAGGTCCTCGAGCTCCCACTTGATCTGCCAGATGCCGAGGCGGGTGGCGAGGGGGGCGAAGATCTCCATGGTCTCGCGGGCGATGCGGCGCTGCTTCTCGTCGGAGAGCGCATAGAGCGTGCGCATGTTGTGGAGGCGGTCGCAGAGCTTGATGAGGACGACGCGCACATCGGCGGCCATGGCGAGCAGCATCTTGCGGAGGTTCTGGGCCTGGACCCCGCCGCCCTCCTCCTCGGTCACGCGCAGGGGGAGGCTGCCGAGCTTGGTCAGCCCCTCGACGAGCTGGGCGGCGTCCTCACCGAAGCGGTCGGCGATCTCCTCGTTGGGGACGCCGCAGTCCTCCTGCACGTCGTGCAGGAGGGCGGCGATGAGGGAGGGCTGGTCGAGCTCGAGCCCGGCGACGAGCTTCGTGACTTCCAGGGGATGCGTGATGTAAGGGTCGCCGGTGCGGCGCATCTGGCCCTGGTGGCTCTGCTCGGCGAAGGCGTAGGCCTCGGCGATACGCTCGACTCGCTCGGAGGGGAGATAGCTCCCGACCGTGTCGAGGAGGTCCGTGACGGCGGTGGTTTCCGGAGAGCTCTCCAGGACGCTCACGCGCTTTCTCGTTGGCCCGTTTCTGCCAGTATCTTAGCAGGCAACCCCACTTCACCTGACGGGACGGGCATGAGCGGACGGTACCAGACGCCGCGGGGGACGGAGGACATCCTCCCCGAAGAGCAGCCGTACTGGCGTGCGATACGCGACGCCGCCGAGGACGTGACGCGGCTGTTCGGCTACGAACGGGTGGACACGCCGACCTTCGAGGACGCCGCCCTCTTCGAGAAGGGCACGGGCGACACGACGGACATCGTCGAGAAGGAGATGTACGGCTTCGAGGACCAGGGGGGCGAGTCGCTCTCGCTCATCCCCGAGGCGACGCCGGCCATCTGCCGGGCCTACCTCGAGCACGGGCTCGCCAGCCGGCCGCAGCCAGTCCGGCTCTTCACGATCGCGCGCATGTTCCGCTACAACCGCCCCCAGCTGGGCCGCCTGCGCCAGTTCAACCAGTTCGACTGCGAGGTGCTGGGCTCGGACACGGCGCTCGTCGACGCCGAGCTGATCGAGCTGCACTGGCGGTTCTACGAGCGGCTCGGGCTGCGCGACCTGGAGATCCGGCTGGGGAGCATCGACGATCCGGAACCGCGCCGCGCCTATCTCGACCGGCTGCGAGCGTACTACCTGCCCCTTCGCGACCAGCTTTCGGAAGACAGCCAGCGGAGGCTCGAACGCAACCCCTTGCGGCTGCTCGACAGCAACGACCCCGGCGACCAGGCCCTCCGCGAGGGCGCGCCGACGATGATCGACGCGCTGAGCCCGGAGGCGGCGGAGCACTTCCAAGGCGTGAAGGACGCGCTCGCGGCGGCCGGCGTGCCCTTCGTCGTCGACCCGCTGCTGGTTCGGGGGCTCGACTACTACAACCGCACCGTCTGGGAGATCGTGCCGAAGGGCGACGGGCGCCAGCAGAGCTCGATCGGCGCAGGCGGACGGTACGACGGCCTGATCGAGACGATCGGGGGCAAGCCGACGCCGGCGAGCGGGTTCGCCACCGGGCTCGAACGGGTAATCATCGAGATGAAGCGGCAGGAGCTTCCCCTGGCCGAAGCGGATGCGCCCGACGTGTTCATCGTGCACGCCGGCGAGGAGGGGGGGCGGGGGGCGGTGCGCGCGGGGGCGGACCTGCGCGCGGCGGGCTTCGTGACGCTGCTGGGGGAGTCGGGGCGTTCGTTCCGGGCCCAGCTGCGCCGCGCGAACGGGAGCGGGGCGCGGTTCGCGGTCATCATCGGGGAGGACGAGGCGGCGCGGGGGGTGGCGGCGCTGAAGGATCTGCGCGAAGAGGGGGAGCAGGAGGACGTTCCCCTGGGCGAAATCGCCGCGCGGCTCGGCCAGGAGCTGCGCTAGCCGAGCGCGAAGGCCCTGCCGCCCGCAGAATAGACCGATGGACGAGGCCGTTCGGCAGAAGCTCAACGAGATCCGGGTCCGGTTCGACGCGATCACGGAGGAGATGGGGCAGCCCGAGGTGGCCGCCGACTACGACCAGGTCGCGAAACTGGCCCGCGAACGCTCCGAGATTGGGCCGATCGTGGAGCTGCTGACGGCCTACACCGAGGCGGAGTCGGCCCGTACAGACGCGCAGGAGCTCCTGGGAGAAGGCGACGAGGAGATGCGCGAGCTGGCGGAGGCGGAGCTGGCCGGGGCCGAGGAGCAGCTGGAGACGCTCGACGGGGAGATCCTGCGGGCGCTCCTGCCGAAGGACGAGCGCGACAGCCGCAACGTGATCATGGAGATCCGGGCGGGGACGGGCGGCGAGGAGGCGGCCCTGTTCGGGCAGGAGCTGTACCGGGCCTACTACCGCTACGCCGAGCGGCGCGGCTGGCGCACGCAGGTGCTGAACGTCTCGGAGACGGGCCTGGGCGGGTACAAGGAGGTCATCTTCAGCGTGACCGGCGACGGCGCCTTCTCGCGGCTGAAGTACGAGAGCGGCGTTCACCGCGTCCAGCGCGTGCCCGAGACAGAGGCGCAGGGCCGCATTCACACCTCCACGGCCACGGTCGCGGTGCTGCCCGAGGCGGAGGAGGTGGACGTGGACATCCAGGAGAAGGACCTGCGGGTGGACATCTTCCACGCCTCCGGGGCGGGCGGCCAGAACGTGAACAAGGTCGCCACGGCCGTGCGCTTGACGCACCTCCCCACGGGGCAGGTGGTGGTGTGCCAGGACGAGCGCTCGCAGCTCAAGAACCGGGCGAAGGCGATGACGGTCCTGCGCTCGCGGCTGCTGGCGATGGAGCAGGAGAAGCAGGAAGCGGAGCTGGCGGCCGACCGCCGCACGCAGGTGGGAAGCGGCGACCGCAGCGAGAAGATCCGGACCTACAACTTCCCGCAGGACCGCATCACCGATCACCGCATCGGGCTGACGGTGCACAACATCCCGGACCGGCTAGACGGCAACATCGACGACATCATCGATGCCGTGGCGGCGGCGGAAGAGGCTGCGAAGCTGCAGGCGACGGCGTGAAAGCCCGGGAGGCGGCGGCTCAGGTTCGCGCCGAGCTGGAAGCCGCCGGCATCCCCGACGCGGCCATGGAGGCGGAACTGCTCACGCGCCACGCGAGCGGCCTCAGCCGGAGCGCGTTCTTCGCCGACGAGCCCGTGGCGGAGGGCGCCTGGGACGAACTCCGCGCGCTCACGACGCGGAGGCTCCGGCGGGAGCCAACCCCCTACCTGACCGGGCTGCGGGAGTTTCACGGACTCGAGCTGGTGGTGGGGCCGGGGGCGCTCATCCCGCGGCCGGAGACGGAGCTGCTGGTCGAGGTGGGGCTACGCGAGCTGGAACGCGACTCGACGGCGACCGTGCTCGACCTGGGCACGGGCTGCGGCGCCATCGCCATCGCCGTGGCAAAGGCGGCGCCGGGAACGCGCGTGATCGCGGCCGACGTGAGCGCCGACGCCCTGCGGGTGGCGGCGCTGAACGTGAAGCGGCACAGCGTGCCGGTTTCGCTCGTGCAGAGCGACCTGGCTAGGGCCATCCGGCGGGCGGATATCATCCTGGCGAACCTGCCCTACGTGCCGGAGGGCATCATCGAGACACTGCAGCCCGAGGTTCGGCACTACGAGCCGCGCGTCGCGCTCAACGGCGGGGAGGACGGGCTCGACCTCGTGCGGGCGCTGCTCGCGGACTGCGAGTCGCGACTGCGGCCGCGCCTGGTGGCGTTCGAGATCGGGATGGGGCAGGCACGGCACGTCGTGGAGGCGGCGGAGGCGCTGGGGGCAGAGGCCGCCATCGAGCACGACCTGGTGGGGTGGGAACGGGTGGTGACGGCACGGTGGGCGTGAAGCTGATCGCCCTCGACATCGACGGCACGCTCTTGCCCTACGAAGGGCCGTACAAGGGCGAGCTTTCGCCGCGCCTGCGGGCGGCGGTGCGAGCGCTCGTGGAGCACGGCCACACGGTCATGCTGGCGAGCGGGCGGATGCGGGCGGGCGTCATGAGCATCGCTCGGGAGCTTGGCCTCGACACGCCCTTCATCGCGCAGGAGGGCTGCCTGATCGCGGAGGCGAGCGGGGAGATCGTGCAGGAGATCAAGCTGGAGCGGCGGCTGGCGCTGGCCGTCTCCGACTACGCGCGCGAGGCGGGCTACGCCTACGAGTGGTTCAGCTCGGAGCGCTACGCCGTGACAGAGCGGTCGCCTGCCACGGACTACTACTCGGAGCTCGGCGAGGTGACGGCGGAATACCACCCCAGGCCGGAGTCGCTGGGCTTCGAGCCGAGCGGGGTGGGGGTGCTGGGCGACCGGGACAGCTCGTCGGAGGTGCACAAGGCGCTCGCGGCACGGCACGGGGACGCGCTCCACCTGCTCGACTTCCCCTTCGTGACGGTCGCGCTGGCGCCGGAGGCGACGAAGGGGAACGCGCTCTCGCGCATCGCCGGCGACCTCGGTATCGCGCGATCCGACACGGTCGCGATCGGGGACAGCGTGAACGACGTCTCCATGCTCGCGTGGGCGGGACGCGGCCTCGCGACGGCGAAGGCCGATCCACGCGCGCACGCAGCCGCCAACGAGTCCCTCCCGGACGAGGTGGACGCCGTGGCGCAGGCACTCGAGGAGCTGCTGTAGCGCTACTCCGGCTCGATGCGGTGCCAGATGCGCAGCAGCACGAGCGCAATCCCGAGGATGAGGATGGCCGCCAGCGTGACCGGCAGGACCACGCGCAGCCAGTCGATGGAAGCGCCCTCGGACTCGTCGACGGCGAGAACGGCGTACTGGCCGCTCACCTCGCGGATGCGCGAGACGAGCTCGTCCTCGGGGAGGGACACGGGCGCGTCTCCACCGTTGGCCGCGATGCCGTCCTCGATGACGAAGAGGGCGGCGGGGACGGGCCACTGGAAGGTGCGCCCATCCCGGCGGAGGCCAACGACAACACGGCTGCCCTCCGACGGTTCTTCCGCGCGAGGGCACTCGGAGGGGGCGGTCGAGAACCTGAGGTCCTGGGCGATGGCGGAGCCTTTCAGGTAGGCCTCGGGCTGGACCGCGGGCGCCCCACCGAGCGCCACGACCTCGCCGACGACGATCACGTCCACGTCCTCGACGGACGCCCAGAGGTCATCCAGGTCGAAGTGCGGGCAGTCCTCATGGGCGCGGGCGGCTTCGCCCGACGTCATCGCGAGCACGACAAGGGCTGTCGCCAGCACGCAGAGCGCCGCGAGGACTGCCCGGAGAGCGCCGGTGGTTTCCGTCGGGCGGCCTACGATTCGGCCTGGGCGAACTGGTAGATCTTGCCCTCGGTCTTGATGGAGGGCGCGATCACCATCTCGGCGTCCTGGAACTCGCGGATGGTGTGGGCGCCGCACATGCCCATCGCCGTCTTCAGGGCGCCGGCCAGGTTCTCGGTGCCGTCGGTGCGGCTGGTCGGGCCGAAGAGGGTCTTCTGCAGCGTCGTGTTGACGCCCACGAATACGCGGGTGCCGCGGGGGAGGTCGGCGTGGGAGGTGGCCATGCCCCAGTGGTAGCCGCGGCCGGGGGCCTCGGTGGTAGCGGCGAAGGGCGAGCCCATCATGACGCCGTCGGCGCCGGCGGCGAAGCACTTGCAGACGTCACCGCCCGTGCGGATGCCGCCGTCGGTGATGATGGGGATGTAGTTGCCGGTCTCGGCGAGATAGGCCTCGCGGGCAGCGGCGCAGTCGATGGTGGCGGTTACCTGGGGGACACCGATGCCGAGGACCTCGCGGCTGGTGCAGCCGGCCCCGGGCCCCACGCCCACGAGGACGCCGGCGACGCCGGAGCGCATCACCTCGAGGGTGGCGCTGAAGCCGACCGTGTTCCCCACGACGACGGGGATGTGGATCTGCTCGAAAAGCTTCTCGAAGCGCAAACCCTCGATGCTGGTGGACTCGTGGCGGGCGGTCGTGACCGTGCTCTGGACGACGAGGATGTCGGCCCCCGCTTCCTGCACGAGGGGCGCGTACTGCTTGGTGCTCTTGGGCGTCACGGACACGGAGGCGACGGCGCCGCCCTCCTTCATCTCCTTGATGCGCTGGGCGATGAGGTCGTCGCGGATGGGCTGCTGGAACGCGGACTGGAGGATGGCCGTGGCCTCGTCGCGATTGACGGAGGCGACCTCGTCGAGGATGGGACGGGGGTCGTCGTAGCGGGTCCAGATGCCTTCGAGGTTGAGGACGCCGAGGCCGCCGGCCTCGTGCATCAGGAGGGCGAACCCAGGATCGACGACCGCGTCCATGGCGGAGGCGATGAAGGGCAGCCCGAAGTGGTAGTCGCCGATGTCCAGGCCGATCTCGACCAGCTCGGGGTTGATCGTGACCTCACCGGGAACGATGGCGACGTCGTCGAACCCGTAGGCATGCTTGAGCTGCTTGAAACGCGGTGCGGGCACGGACAAACCCTCCTCCTGGGTATGCAAAACGCCGCGCTCTGAAAGCTCAGGCGCGGCGACGGTTGCAGGTGCTGTTTCGAGACTCACCGAAGCAACTTCCGTTCGGTGGTGGATGACTCGAATGGGAGCATCACGACTACTGAGAGGGTATCGCCGCTCGACGCTCAGGGTCAATGCGGCAGGGGGCAGAATTCGCGCTCGCCGCGCGCTTCTGTGAAGCTGACCGAAGCATGAATGAGCTCGCGCCCGGCCTCTACGTCGTCGCTACGCCGATCGGGAACCTCGGCGACTTGAGCGAACGCGCCGCGGCGGTGCTGCGGGCGGCGGCGCTCATCGCGGCGGAGGACACGCGCGTATTGCGCACGCTCGCGCGACGGGTCGAGACGAGCGGTACGGCGCTGAGCCTGACCGAGCACAACGTGGAGGCGCGCATCCCGCGGCTGCTGGAGGCGGCGCGGGGAGGGATCGTGGCGCTGACCTCGGACGCGGGCACGCCCGTGGTCGCGGACCCCGGCGGGCGCGCCGTCGAGGCGGCGCATGAGGCGGGGATCCCCGTATTCGCCGTGCCGGGACCGTCGGCGCTGGCGGCGGCCGTTTCGGTAGCGGGGTTCGACGGGAGCGACGTGCACTTCCTCGGCTTCCTGCCCCGCGCGCAGGGCGAGCGGCAGCGGCGGTTGGCGGGGGCCGCATCGACGGCGAACACACTCGTCTTCTTCGAGAGCCCGCGACGGCTGGCGGCGTCCCTCGGTGACGTGGCCGGCGCCCTCGGAGACCCGCCGGCAGTGGTCTGCCGGGAGCTGACGAAGGTGCACGAGGAAGCGGTGCGGGGGCCGGCCTCGGAGCTGGCGGAGCGCTTCCGGGAGACACGGGGGGAGTGCACGGTGGTGGTCGACGTGCGGGGCTGGGCGGCCCGCGGCGACGAGCGCGAGCTTCGCGCCTACCTGGAGGAGATGCGGCAGGCGGGGGCGCAGCGCAGCTCGGCGGCGAGCGCGGCGGCGCGCCGCTTCGGGGTCTCGCGGGCGGAAGCGTACGAGGCCTGGCCGGACGACAAGGAATAGGAAACGGCTGCTTTACCCGCTCTAAGCCGTAAAGCGGCGCGGTGCTAGACTCGCCACCGAGGGCTCTCCCAAAGGGGCATCCATGGCCGAACGCATCTTCGTGGCGGTGGCCTGGCCGTACGCGAACTACCTCCTGCACGCCGGACAGGCGGCGGGGGCGTACCTCCCCGCAGACATCTTCGCCCGCTACCACCGCATGCGCGGCAACGACGTGCTCATGGTCTCGGGCTCGGACTGCCACGGAACGCCCATCACCGTGGCCGCCGACAGCGAGGGCATCACGCCCCGGGAAATCATCGACCGCTACCACCCGAAGATCCTCGAAGCGTGGGAACGCTTCGGCATCTCCTTCGACCTCTTCACCACAACCCTGACCGACAACCACTACGAGACGACACAGGACCTGTTCACGCGGCTGCTGGAGCAGGACCTGCTCTACACCGGAACCCAGGAGCAGCTCTACGACCCCGAGGCGCAACGCTTCCTGCCCGACCGCTACGTGGAGGGAACCTGCCCGCTCTGCGGGTACACCGAGGCGCGCGGCGACCAGTGCGACCAGTGCGGCTCGCAGCTCGACGCGATCGACCTGATCGAGCCCCGCAGCAAGGTGAGCGGGGCCACGCCCGAGGTGCGCGAGTCGGAGCACTTCATGCTGCGGCTGTCAGCGTTCAACGAGCAGCTGCGCGAGTGGGTGAGCGCCCAACCCCACTGGCGCCGGAACGTGGCCAACTTCACGCTCGGCATCCTCGAGGAGGGGCTGAAGGACCGCGCGATCACGCGCGACATCAGCTGGGGCGTGCCGGTGCCGGTCGAGGGCTACGAGGACAAGCGCATTTATGTCTGGTTCGACGCAGTGATCGGCTACCTCTCGGCGGCGAGGGAGTGGGCCGCCCAGAGCGGCGACCCCGAAGCCTGGCGCCTCTACTGGGAAGACGAGGACACGAAGGCCTACTACTTCATCGGGAAGGACAACATCCCCTTCCACACGCTCATCTGGCCGGCGATGCTGCTCGGCTACGGCGGCCTGAACCTGCCGCACGACGTTCCCGCGAACCAGTACGTCAACTTCACCGGGGGGCAGAAGCAGAGCAAGTCGAAGGGCACGGCGACGTGGCTGCTGGACCTGCTCGACACCTACGACGCGGACGTCGTGCGCTTCTACCTGACGCAGATCATGCCCGAGACGAGCGACTCCGAGTTCCGCGAGGAGGAGCTGATCCGGGCGAACAACGAGGTCCTGATCGCGACCTGGGGGAACCTGGCGAACCGCGTGCTCGCCATGATCCGGCGCAACTTCGACGGTGTCGTGCCGGACGCGGGCGCGCTGGGCGCGGAGAGCGAAGCGCTGCTCACGACCGTGCGCGAGGGCTTCGAGCGGGCCGGGGGCGAGTACGCCGCCTGCCAGTTCCGGGGAGCGCTGCGAGAAGCGCTCGGCGTCGCGCAGGCCGCCAACAAGTACCTGGACGACCGCGCCCCCTGGCGGGCGGTGAAGGAAGACCGCGAACACGCGGCGGAGACGCTCTACACCGCCCTGCAGGCGATCTCGGGGCTGTGCGCGCTGCTGCACCCCATCCTCCCCTTCTCGACGAGCCAGCTCCACGCCACGCTCGGGAACGAGGGGACCCCCGAGACCTCGGGCTGGAATCTGACGGAGACACCCGCGGGCCGGGCCCTCGGCGAGGGCGGGGCGCTCTACCGCAAGCTGGACCTGCCCGAGCCGGTTGCGACCTGATGCGCTTCTTCGACTCCCACAGCCACCTGCAGGATGAGCGCTTCGACGAGGACCGCGCGGCGGTCCTCGGGCGCGCGGCCGCGGCGGGCGTTGAGACGATCGTCGTGTGCGGGGAGGACGTTGCGTCGAGCGAGGCGGCGATCAGCCTGGCCGCACGGACGGAGCGCCCGGCACTGCTGGCGACCGCGGGCTTCCACCCGCACGAAGCGTCACGGGCGACGGAGGCCGCGCTCGACGCGATCGAGGAGCTGGCCCGGAGCACGGGCGTGGCGGCGATCGGCGAGATCGGGCTCGACTTCTACCGCGATCTCTCGCCCCGGGACGTGCAACGCCGCGTCTTCGACGCCCAGCTCGCGATCGCGGCGCGGCTGGGGCTGCCGGTGGCGGTCCACTCCCGCGACGCCGAGGAGGAGCTGGCCCAGCACCTGGAGACCTTCGCGGCCAAGTCGCCCCTCGGCGGCGAGGGGCGACCGCTGGGCGTTCTGCACGCCTTCGGGGGAACGCTCGAGCAGGCGCGGCGGTACGTCGCGCTGGGCTTCCTTGTCTCCCTCACGTGCGCGGCGGGCTACCCGCGCAACGACGAGGCCCGGCGCATCGCCGCCAGCCTGCCCCTCTCGGTGCTGCTGATCGAGACCGACAGCCCCGCCCTGCCGCCGCAGTCGGCGCGGGGCACCCGAAACGAGCCCGCCAACGTGCGCGCCGCCGCCGAGGTGGTGGCGGAAGCGCGGGGAGTCGGCGTCGAGGCGGTCGCCGCCGCGACCACGGCCAACGCGGAGGCGCTCTTCGCAGCGCCCGTCCCGGCGGAGGCATCGGCGTGACGCAGACACAGATGTCGCTCTACGGCCCCGTGGCCGAGGACCTGATCCTGGTCGAGGACCTGCTGGAATCAGTGAAGCGCGTCGACCTGGCGCCCCTGCGCCTGATGCTGGACCACGCGCTGGCGCCGCGAGGCAAGCGACTGCGGCCGGCGCTCGTGCTGCTGGCGGGCACGTTTGGCGACTACAACCTGAACCGGCTCGTTCCGCTGGGCACGGCGATCGAGCTGCTGCACACGGCGAGCCTCGTGCACGACGACGTGGTCGACGGAGCGACGAGCCGTCGGGGCCGACCAACCGCCAACGCCGTCTTCGATAACGCCCTGACGGTGCTGCTGGGCGACTTCATGTTCGCGAACGCGGCGGAGATGGTGACGCGGACGGGCAGCCTGCCGGTCACGCGGCTCTTCGCGCTGGCGCTGATGAAGATGACGAACGGCGAGCTGGACCAGGATTCCGCCGCCTTCGACGTGGCGCGCGACGTGCAGCACTACCTCTGGCGCATCGGGGGCAAGACGGCGGCGCTGTTCGGCCACTCGACCCAGGGCGGGGCCCTGCTGGCGGGCTGCTCCGAGGGGCAGGTCGAGGCGCTGCGGAGCTACGGCTACAACCTGGGCATGGCCTTCCAGATCGTGGACGACATCCTCGACTTCACCGGGGACGAGGCGGAGATGGGGAAGCCGGCGGGGGGCGACCTTCTGGAAGGGACGATCACGCTGCCGGCTCTGTTCTACCTGGACGCAGCGCCGCAGGAGAACCCGGTGCGCCGCTTCCTCGCGGCGGACGGCGACCGCGCGGCGGTCCTGCCGGACGCGCTGGAGGCGGTGGTGGAGTCGGAGGCGATCGCACGGGCGCAGGGAATGGC
This sequence comes from Dehalococcoidia bacterium, assembly GCA_034428315.1. Taxonomy (GTDB): domain Bacteria; phylum Chloroflexota; class Dehalococcoidia; order Tepidiformales; family Tepidiformaceae; genus UBA2991. The sequence continues at coordinate 22,453 of DAOUID010000135.1, read as the reverse complement.
GCAGGAGTTCGTGGACCGCGCGCTCCAGGGCCTCTCGGGCCTGGAGGCAACCGATGCTCGCCGCACGCTCGAAGAGCTGAGCGGCTACGTGCTGTCCCGGCGAAGCTAGGGCCTGTTTACAAAGTGGAGGCTGAGGATGCGATGGTAAAGCTGATTGTCATCTCACTCGAGGTTGACCAGCTTCTAGCCCGCCTTGTGGAAGCGAATAAGGTCTCGGACCTTGACTATTTCGACGAGGAGATTTCTTGCGGTGTAATCGATCGAGAAGCGACTGCCGCAGCGGGGGCAGGCTATCAAATTGTCAGGGTGAAGCCTACTCTGGCGTTCGAACGTTTCGTGGCCGCACGCCTGGCAGATAAAGGGAATTTGAGGGTCATCGAGTAAAGTCATGGGCGAAGCCTACACCATGCCCCTCTGGATTAAACATAAGAGAAGGCCCCGGGGATTCCCCGGGGCCTTCTCTGGTTCTTAGTCCCCCTTCGGTGCTAGTTGCAGTTTGCGGACACCCATGCCTGGGCGGCCTGGTACGACGCGGTTGAGCTGAGGTAGCCGTTTCCGGAACCTGAGAGGGTTCCGCAGCTGGCGGACCAGTAGAAGTCCTTCCAGGCACGGAGGGTGAAGGTTCCCCCTCCGTGGCACTCGGCCGCGATGTAGGAGTTGACTGCGGACATAGCCGCAGCCTGGGTCGTGAAGTCTCCGAGGAAGGAGCTGGTCCCGTCGTGGCAGTTGACAGTCGGGCTGTAGTACTGCGTGGAGCCTGTGCTGATTACCGGCGGGTCCGGCGTCGGCTCCGGAGTCGGAGTCGGCGTCGTCTCATCGTCGTCATCATCGTCGTCATCGTCATCGGAGTCGTCGCCGTCATCGCCATCGTCGCCGTCGTCTCCATCGTCGCCGTCGTCTCCATCGTCGCCGTCATCGCCATCGTCGCCGTCATCCGTCGGGTCGATGTACGAGGCCTGGGCGAAGCTGTTCGACCGCACAGTGACAGTGCAGACCCGTCCTGAAGCCCCGGAGCAAATGCCAGACCACGAGGAGAAGGAACACCTCGAGGTGTTGGCAGGCGCCGTGAGTTGCAGTCGGGTACCAGGAACAACCGTGACCCTGTCCGAACCCTCAATGGGGATCCGGGCAGTGCTGAGGCTGCTCCAGGTGATGCTCCCGCACGAGGAGGGATTCACACTGAGCTGTAGCACCACTGAGCCCGGGATAACGATTGGCGTTGGCGTTGGCGTTGGCCGCCGGCAGATAGCCGGCAACGTGCGAGCGCCGCCCGCGCCCGCGCCCGTGGAGCAGTCGGGCTTCAGGACGACGCCAGCTGAGTCGAGTGTGACCACGTCGGCATGGGCGGCCGTGACCGCTTCGATGCGGTACCAGACCTTCTCGCCGGCGTCGGGCTGCCCTGAGTAGAGCTTGTCGACCGGGCCAGAGCCGAGCGGGAACCTGTCCAGCTCCACAACGGCAGAGCTGGACCAGTTGGGTCTCGAGCCCGTCACATACTTGACGACGAACTCCTCGGCCACATGGGTGCGGCGCGTGTCGAACCTGAGGCGTACCTCGCCAACGTTGCTGGTCTTGGCTGCCACAGGGTGGTAGTTCGGGGTGAGTCCAGAGATGGACCTGACGATCCCATCCGGTGCGTTCGGACGGTAGAGCGCGCTGTACTGCGCAAGGTCGTTGTCGGTGAGGTCGATGACGCTGTTCATGTCGACCGAGCAGGCGTTGCCTGGACTGTAGTACCTGAACATCACGCCGCGGCCAGAAGCGTCGTGGCTGCACGAGCTGTGGCTTAGCCCGATGGCATGGCCGAGTTCATGGAGCAAGACGCCCAGGGCGCGCCTGTGGACCGTGGTGCTGGGGGTTTCCGCATCAGCGATGGGGAAGTACCCCGAGTTGGAGTTCAGGTAGATGGCGACCCACCCCAGGAGAGTGCGGTGGCCATCCCGGGCGTAGGAGTCCGAAGGATGGAAGCAGCCAGGGAAGACGCCTCCATCAGGCCTGAGGCATATAGCATTGGAGCTTGCAGCTGCCCGGGGGAAGACCGTGATGTGGGTGATCTTCGGGTCATCGAGGTCGATCCTGTCTTCCCGGTCTTTGCTGAGGTCGCGAGGGTCATCGCGACCGCAGTTGTTGGTGCTCCTGATGAAGACGTCGTGGTTGAGGTGGGCAGTGCGCCCGCTTCCGGTACCCCGGAGGGCATCGTTCCAGAGTTGAACAGCCTTCTTCGTGAGCTTGACGTAGTAGGTGGGCTCGGTGCAGACCCTGATGGTCTCACCGAGGACGACGTTGCGGGCGTGCCAGTCTGGCTCTGTGAACTCAGGGACGTCGGCCTCGGCGCCTCGTGGCGCCAGTACGACGAAGCCTGAGCCGATCACCGCGATGGCGAGGATGAAGAGGCCAAGGTTCCAGATACGGTCTTGCATGGCTACTCAGCCTCCGGTGCGTTGCGAGCCGAGTCCGCCATCATGGTGAACAGCTCGAGGTTCGACGGTTCGCTCTCCCCGGTCGCCTGGGGGGCGGTGTCAGCGAGGTCGGTGATGATGGTGTCTCCGGACTTGACGTACCAGAAGGCACCGTCCGAGCCCCCGACCACGAGGGCATCCCCATCGTCAGCCATGAATACGAACCCATGGTCGACGTCGTCCTCGGACACTCCGACGAAGAAGCTGATGTCCAACACCATGCCTTCGGGAACGTTGATGACGAAGTTGATATCGGAACCGATCTTGAGGTGCCAGGGGCCCGCCCCAAGGTCGTTCCAGGTGTCGTAGACCACCGTGGGCAGCGCCAGTGTGCCCAGCGCCGGCGGCTCAGGGATGTCTTCCGGATCTCCCGTGCAGGCCGCCAGCTTGGCCTTGGTGAAGTCGTTGCTGGTGATGGCTGCAACGTCCTGGTGCAGGCAGCCAGTCAGGTTGTTGTTGGCGATGTGGAGCGTCCGGAGATGCTCCAGGTTCCCGAACACGGATGGGACCGTGCCCGTGAGGTTGTTGGAGTACATCCAGACGGTTCGCAACTCGGTCAGGTGCCCCAGCTCCTCGGGGATCTCCCCCGTAAGAACGGAGTTCTGCGAGATGTTGAGCGTCCGCAGCTTCGAGAGGTGCCCAAGCTCTGGGGGGATCGTCCCCTCGAGGCCAGGAACCCTCCTGAGAGTCAGGCTGTGAAGCTCGCTCAGCAGACCGAGCTCGGGCGGGATGACCCCGCCGGTGCCCCTCCGGTTCTTCAGGAACAGGACGGTGACGCGTTCGGGGCTACCCGAAACGGTGACGCCGTCCCACGTCTTGATGGCCGTTTCCCCGTTCCAGTTGACCGTGATGCCCAGCGCTGCCTTGACGTAGAGGAGAACCTCGCAGTCATGGACAAGGTCCGGGTTGTCGTCCGGTCTGGGGATGACCGTTCCGTTGGTGCAGATGCTATCTGCCCGGGCCACGGGGGGACTGCCCCCCATGAAGGCACCGGCGAGGCCGATGCCCAGTGCCGCCAGGGCAAAGAAGCCCAGCAGCGAGAATCTGACTTTGCGTTTAGTGAATCGCAATCACTCTACCTCCTGTCAAAGCCGGGGGGGGGAGTGTGCGGATTCCTGGACGCGAGTCAATGCTTTGGCGAGATTAAACCCTAAGACGTCATGGTGTGAACGCTAGTCCCGCCATGCGCATTCATCTTTGTAGCCCGTGCGGTTCCCGTCGGCATCGTGAACCTCGACGCGCCGGCAGGGCTTCGGTATCCCGTGAGCGGGCCCCACGACGTCGGCGAAGCCCTCGAGTTCCTGGCAGGTCAGCCTCAGATATTTGCTCGTGATGCCCACGGAGACCACGCAGCCATCGTTGAAGGTGAACTTGACACCGCTGGCCATGATGTCCCTGCAGTCGCAGGCCTCGTACTCCTGGCCCTCTTCACACGTGGCGCACTCCCTCGTCTGAACCTCCTCCCATTCCTTGTACTCGATGAGCTCGTAGCCGTCAGGGATCTGCACGGTGCGTCCCTCGTAGCGGTATTCTCCCGGGCCGGCCGGGAGGGCGCTCCGGAGACCCGGGGGCTCTGGCTCCCAGTGCTCGCAGTCGCAATCACCCTCGAGGGTCGTGCCGCACCGCATGTATGACCTTTCTATTTCGGGGCAGACCTCTGGCGTGGGAGATTGCCATACGCCGCTGTTGCCTGTCGTGCCCCCTGGGCCATCACTGTCAGAGCAGGCCAGGAGGATCAAGGGGAGGAGCAGGAGTAGGTAGCGCATGGGCGGGCAGTGTACAGAGGCGGAGGAGGACCACAGCGGGAACGTGAGCGCGACCATGAGGGCGCTCATCCGCAAGGGGCTCGAGAAGAGAGAGAACTAGACTCGGGTAAACTACGAAGGCCGGCCCTGGAAGGCCGGCCAATCCGCAGGGTCACAGCATGGGACGTGACCTCAATTCGCAGGTCCCCATCGTACCATGCCGGGCCGCTGCTTTGGGGTGAGCGTTATGACGCTCAACGCAGTGATCTCCGGGTTCCGGTGCTCGGACGAGGCGAAGGCAGAGCTGCGCATTGCGCTGCCGTTTCTCATCGAGGGGATGCTCCTGGCTATGCGCGTCTACCGGAAGGGGCAGCTCGCCGTACGAATCGAGTTCGCTCAGTCCACTTTGTAAACAGGCCCTAGCGGAACTTCCTCTTCAGGTCCTTGTGGATACGGGCGGGGACGCCTTTCTTGATGACGTCGCGCCGCTCGTAGGCATCCTTCACCTCGCGGGGGGAGATGGGGTTGTTGAACATGTCGACGAGGTCGCCCTGGGCGGCCACTTCGCGCATGTCGTTGAGGGCGGAGCGCTCGCCCCGGGAGAGGCGCTTCCTGGGGACGGGCTTGTTGATCTCGGGATGCTCGTTGGGGCGGCCGCCGGTGAGGCGCTTGCTGACCTTCTTGCCCAGGTGCCAGTAGGTGCCGTCGTCGGGAATCTTGCGGGGATAGCCGTCACGGAAGGTGAAGGCCGCGAACGAGGTGGGCATGATGCGGTCCGCGTCCTCGTAGCACTCGGGGCAGGGAACGGCCTCGCCGGCCTCGCGCATGGGCCGCAGCTCTTCGAACACGCCGTGGCAGGGTTCGCAGTAGTACTCGTAGAGGGGCATGGAGAACCTCCGCTCGCCTTGGAGCGACTCTTCGTAGGGAAGATTCTACCGCGATCGTCAAATCTGGGAACGCCGCCGGTTACTCGCCCTTGTCGAGCGCGCTCACGCCTTCGACGAAGCGGCGGGCATTGGGATCGCGGTCGAGGTGGTAGCGGACGAGCTCGGCGACGGCCGTTCGCAGCTCCCGTGCGACCTCGGGGGGGATGGAGACGGCGGCGAAATCGGGGGCGGTGGCGCGCTTCGCGAAGCGCAGGAGCTTGACCACCGGGACGGAGACGAGCCGTCCACCGCCCGCCTCGGCGCGGCACTCCCGGCAGACGAGCCCGCCCGCGGCGGGAGAGAGGAGCGTCTCCTCCTCGGGCAGACGGTCCCCGCAGGCCACGCAGCCGTCGATGTGGGGCTCGTAGCCGAGGAGGGCGAGCAGGCGCAGTTCGAAGTGGCGCGTAACGGAGGCGCCCTTGCCTTCTTCCAGCAGCTCCAGGGCGGTCACGAGGAGGTGGTAGAGATCGGGGAGCGGCTCGCGCTCCTCCGTGAAGCGATCGACGAGCTCGAGGCAGTAGAGCGCCTCGGCGCTGGCGTCGAGGTTCTCGCGCAAGCGCCGGTAGGAATCGACGGTTTCGGCCTGGGTGAACACGTCGAGGCTGCGGCCGCGGGCGACGAGAACGCGGCTGCGGGTCAGCGGTTCGAGGTGGCCTCGCATGCGGCTGCGGGACTTGCGCACGCCCTTCGCGATCGCCTCGAACTTGCCTTCGCTGCCGCTGAAGACGGTGAGGATGCTGTCGGCTTCGCCCAGATTGCGGCGCCGCAGAACGACTCCCTCGGCACGGTAGACGCGGGGCCGGGCGGCCACGCTACAGCTCCTGCCGTCCCTCGAGCGCGCGGGAAAGAGTGAGGTCGTCCATGTACTCGATGTCGGCCCCGCTGGGGAGGCCACGGGCCAGGCGGGTGACCCGTACGCCAAGGGGCTGGAGGAGGCGCTGCACGTACATGGAGGTGGCTTCTCCCTCGAGGCTGGGGTTCGTGGCCATGATGACCTCGGCGACCGCGCCCGCTTCCACGCGCCGCAGCAGCTCCTGGATGCGCAACTGCTCGGGACCCACGCCGTCTATCGGGTTCAGCGACCCGTGGAGCACATGGTAGAGGCCGCGGAACCCGCCGGTGCGCTCGACGACGAGCACATCGAGCGGCTGCTCGACGACGCAGACGAGGGTGCGGTCGCGCTGTTCGTCGTCGCAGAGACCGCAGGGGTTGGCGACGGTGATGTTGAAGCAGGTGTCGCAAAGGACCACGCGCTCCTTGACGTCGGCGAGGGCCTGGGCGAGGGCGCGGGCGTCGTCCTCGGGGGCCCTGAGCACGTGGTAGGCGAGACGCTGGGCGGACTTGGGGCCGATCCCCGGGAGCTTGGAGAACTCCTGGACCAGGCGGGTGATCGGCTCGGGCGCGCCGGCCTCGGGCACGCCGCCTCAGCCGCCCAGTCCCGGCAGGTCGAGCCCACCGGTGAGCATGCCGAGGGAATCCGCCTGGAGCGCATTGGCACGCTCGGCGGCGTCATGGATGGCGGCCAGCACGAGGTCCTCCAGCATCTCGACATCTTCCGGGTCGACGACGTCGGGTTCGATGGCGATGGCCTGTATCTTCTGCTCGCCGTTCATGGTGACGCGCACGGCGCCGCCACCGGCGGTGCCCTCGACGGTCTTGGCGGCAAGCTCTTCCTGCGCGCGCTGGAGCATGGCCTGGGCCTCGGCAAGCTGCCCGGCCTGCGCGCCGCCCCGGCCACGCTGGCCGCCGCCGCCACCGCGACGCATGTAGCGATTGCGACCACTGCTCTTGGCCATCAGACGTTCTCCTCCGGGGGCTGGGGGGGCTGGGGCGGTTCGGGGGTCTCGACGGGCTTCGCGCCCATCTCGCGCGCGGCCGCGGCCAGGTGGCCGCCCTTGGCGGGGCGGCTTGCGGGCGCGGTCCGCTCGATACGCTCAACGGCGAGGGTGACGGGGCGCTTCAGCAGCTCCTCCGCCTTCTGCTCCACGAGGGTGCGGCCGTCGTTCGCGATCTTGTTCATGTGGATGGGATGGTAGAAGCCGAGCCGCAACTCGTCACCGTCCATCGCCAGCACCTTGCAGGAGTCGTTCAGCCAGGCGGCGAGCGCGGGCTGGGTCATGCGGCAGCGCTGGTAGAGCTCGCGGAGGAAGCGATCCTCGCGGGTCTCGCTGGCGGGATCGCGCCGGCGGCCCCTTGGCCTGCGTTGCGCCTGCTGCCCACCGCGGGCGGGCTGTCCGTTCGCGCCGGCCGCTGCCGGGGCGGCGGCGGGCTGGGTGGGGCCGAGCACGGCGGCCGCGCAGGCCACTTCGAGGGGCACGGGGCTGCCGGGGTCGCGGCGGAAGTCGGCGGCGGCGAGCTCCGCCACCGCCTTCGTCAGGACGCCGACCTCGGGCGTGCGCTCGCGGGCGGCGACGAGCAGCCGCTCGCGAAGGGTGTCGATGGCCTCGCGGGTGAAGCGGGCGATGTCGAGGCCGTCGCCGGCAACCTCGCGGGCGATCTCCAGGGCCGCGCCGAGGTCGCGTTCAGCGATGGCGCCGGCGAGCTTCTCGGTGCGCTCGTCGCGCACGAGCCCGAGGGATTCGAGCACGTCGTCGGTGCTCGGGCCGTTGCCGTACATGGAGGCGATCTGTTCGAGCAGGGTGATGGCGTCGCGGAGCGCCCCCCGCCCCTCGCGGGCGATGGCCAGCAAACCCTCGTCGGGGAAACTGTAGCCCTCCTCCGCGGCGATGAAGCGCAGGCGGTCGACCATCGCCTCGATGGGGATGCGGCGGAAATCGAAGCGCTGGCAGCGGGAGGTGATGGTAGCGGGGATTTCGTGCAGCTCGGTGGTGGCGAGGATGAAGATGGCGTGGGGCGGGGGTTCCTCGAGGGTCTTGAGGAGGGCGTTGAAGGCGCCGGTCGTGAGCATGTGCACCTCGTCGAGGAGGTACACCTTGCGCTCGAGATCGCTGGGGGCGAAGGCGATCTTGTCGCGGAGCTCACGCACGTCGTCGATGCCGCGGTTGCTGGCGGCGTCCATCTCGATGAGGTCGAGGGCGGCGCCGCGGTTGATGGCCTCGCAGGAAGGGCAGGCGTTGCAGGGATCGCCGTTCGCGCGAGTCGGGCAGTTCACGGCCTTGGCGAGGATGCGGGCGGTCGTGGTCTTGCCGGTGCCGCGAGGCCCGGCGAAGAGGTAGGCGTGGGCGACCTTGTCGGTTACGAGGGCATTGCGAAGGGTCTCGACGACGTGGTCCTGGCCGACCACTTCCTCGAAGCCGCGTGGGCGCCACTTCCCGTAGAGCACCGTCTCTCCCCAGAACGTCAACGTCCAGCGCTGACACAGGAGAGTATAGAACGGATGTCCCGCGGTGGATCACGAAGAGGGGGCCAAACGGCCCCCTCCTCGCGCTGGTACCCAGACCGGAGCCTCGCGTGGGGCGAGGTCCCGCTATGAGGCGGTTAGGCCGCCCGGTCGAGCTCCTTCCCCTGCAGGAAGACGTCGACGGGATGCACTCCCGCTTCGCTGTCGCTGACGCGCTCCTTGTTGGAGCGCAGGTCCTGCCACTCCTTGCGGAATCGCACCTTGTGCGAGTTCGCCTCGTGAAGGCGCCCCAGAAGGACCGCGCGGGCCAGTTCATACTCAGTCACAGCTATTCCTCCGATTGAGCAATGGCGGCGGCGCTCCCGCCACGGGAGCATCGCCAGGCGACGCCGTCGGGGTCCCACGACTGCTTGCGGCCGTTTCGGGTCTGGGTGTTCGCTGCGAAGCGGAGTCGAAGCGAATCGAGAGACCCCCACGTGAGGTCCCTCCTACGCCGGCGGGGTTAGCTGTCGGGCTACGACTGGAGGTGCCGTCCGCTTTCGCGGTACGCCCCTGAATGTGGCGGGTCCCCCGCTCCCCCGGAGGGGATTTGGCGGCAGCAAATGCTGCCCATCCAGCGTTTCAGGTTGCCCCCCAACGAGCAAGGGGCTCGCGGCACCTCCCGGTCAGAAGTGGACCGTGAGCCAGACGGTGGGCTCGTCCGGGGCCGTCCAGGCGACGCGGTGGCGGCGGTGCGGGGGGATGTCGGCCCAGCCACCGGGCTCCAGGTCCAGGGTCTCGCCATCATCGAACTCGAGGCGCGCGCGGCCCCGGACGACGAGCACGAACTCGCGCCCGGGCTGGTCGTACCAGAAGCCTTCGGGGGAGGCGTGGCCGGTCGAGACGATGCGCTCGACGCGGACGCGATCGTCCTCCACCAGCGTCTCGACCAGCTCGTCCGGGAGGTCGGGCGGGAGGTCGCGGAGGAGGCCGCCGGCGTTCATCAGGAGCCTGCCAGGACGGAACGGGCGGCCTCGGCGGCGAGGCGCGCGCCCTCGTCGATGGGGTGACGGCGGAGCCAGTCGCTGAAGACCTCGACGGCGGTGGGGCCGCGGCGGCCGGTGTCGTCGAGGATGCGGAGGAGGCCGGCGAGGTCGATGTCGCCGTGGCCGGGGAGGAGACGGTGACCGATCGTTTCCTCGACCACGTTGGGTGCGGGTTGGGCGGGGGCATCGCTGATCTGGAGGTGGATCACCTTCCCCCCGGGAATGGAGCGGAGCAGATCGGGGTCGGGACCGGAGCGGAACCAGTGCCAGGCGTCGAGGACGAGGCCGGCGTTGGGGCGGTCCGCATCGCGGACGACAGGCCAGGCCGCGGCGAGGCTGGGGATGCCAGTCCAGGGCAGGAACTCGACGCCAAGCTGCTGCCCGTGGCGGGCAGCCACGTCGCAGGCGATGGCGAGGCCTTCGGCGGCAGCGGCGAGGTCCGTCGCGGGCTCCATGGTGACGGCGAGCACGGTGTCCGAACCCAGCTCCTCGGAGATGCCGCAGATGCGCGCCGTCTCCTCGACGATGGCGTCGCGATCGTCGGTTCCGTTCGCCCAGGCGGTGATGTACTCCAGCATCGCGAGCTTCACGCCTTCACCGTCGAGCAGGGCTCGCATGTCGGCGTTGGAGAGGCCCTCGGCGCGGGCCTCGTCGTAGTGGGACATCCACATGGAGATACCCGCGAAGCCGTTCGCGCGAGCAGCGCGGACGCGCTCGGCAAAGGGCGCCGTCTGCACGGCCCCGAGGCAGAGGACAAGGTCAGCGGGCGTCAGCACCACCGCTCTCCCAGGTGATGAGCAGGCCCTGGAGGGGCGGCCGCCAGGTGGGGAGCCACTCGCCGCCGGGGCCGCGTTCGAACAGCTCGTCGAGGCGGGCGGCGACGCGCTCCGCAGCCCCGGCCGCGCCGGTCGCCTCGACGTCCTCGAGGGCGAAGGCGACGGCGTCCTCTTCGTTTGTGGGGTAGGCAATACGCTCGGGCCAGGTGAAAGGCTCCGGCAGGAGGCGCACCTCGGGGAGGAGGCCGGCGTCCCACATGACGGGCAGCAGCTCGCGGTGGTCGGGGGAGCGCACCATCTGAACCCCGTGAGCGATCCGGAAGAGGCGGGCGTTGCGGGCGGGGGGCGTCGGACTCCAGATCCAGATGGCGGCGCGGCGTGCGGCGGCGCGGTCGAGCTTCAGCACGAAGTCGTCGATCTCGCGCACGAAGTAGACGACATCGACGCTGATGACGAAATCGCCCTCGGCCCCGGCGTCGAGCCAGGGCGCGCGCTCGAGCGCGGCGTTCGTGATGCCGGCTTCGTCGGCGGAGGCGAGGAACTGATCGCCCATACCCGGGGCCGGCTCGGCGTTGGTGAGGGCGCGGCACCGTAACGCGAGAGGAAGCCCGACGCGGCCGGCGCCGCCCCCCACGTCGACCACATGGTCGTCGGGCCGGACGAGGGCCGCGATTTCGACGAGATTCGCATCCAGGGGACGGTGCGGGTCGAAGCGATACGAGGGAGCGTGCTTGCTCCAGCGATCGGCGTTGAGCTCATCGAGCGCGAGCGCCTGGCGCTGCTCGCGGCGGGCGTCGATCAGGGCCTGGTAGCGGTCGAGAGCCGTCATGACGCGCGCAGGATAGCCCGTCGGGCCACCCGCCGTTCGCGTTACGAGGAGCTATCGCCCGGCGAGCGCCGCGCCCGCAGGAGCGAGTAGACGAGCACGGCGAGCGTCGCCCCCACGACCGGGCCGACCCAGTAGATCCAGTGCGCGCTCCACTCGCCCCCGGCGATGGCGGGGCCGAGGGAGCGGGCGGGGTTCATGGAGGCGTTCCCCACCGGACCCCAGGCGAGAATGGCGAGCCCGACGTAGGAGCCAACGGCGATGGCGGCGAAGCTGCCCTGGGCGCGCTCATCGGTGGCCACGCCCATGATCACGAGGGCGAGGAAGAAGGTGAGGATGACCTCGGCAAGGAAGGCGGCGTCCACGCCGCCGATGCGGGGGGCGGTCGCCCCGGCGTCACCGGCCTCGCCCACGATGGCGACGATGGCGAGCCCCGCGAGGACGCTGCCGGTGAGCTGGGCGGCGATGTAGGTCAGCGCGCGGAGGGAGCCGATGCGCCCCGCTAGCCGGAACGCCAGCGTCACGACCGGGTTGATGTGCGCGCCGGAGACGTGGCCCAGCGCGAAGATAGCGGCGACCACGACCAGCCCGGCAGCCAGGCCCATGCCGACGGGCGTGACACCGCCACCGCTGGCCGCATCCACGGCGACCGCGCCCGCGCTGAAGAACACGAGGGCAAAGGTGCCCAGCACCTCGGACAGCAGGGTGGCGGCGGCGCCACGGCGATCACCGAGCCACTCCCGGTCGATGCCGGCTCCCGTCACGGCCTGCGCGAGGCTCCTTTCGGTCACGGTCGGACACCCCCGGTGCGGCGGCGGAGTATACGGGCGCGATGTGATCGGACGGGGTAGGTCAGCGGACGGACTCGTCGTACCTGGTGGCGATGTGGCCCTCGGCGACGAGCCGGTCGTACTCGTCATCGGAGACGCCCAGCAACTCGCGGTAGACGTAGTCGTTGTCCTGGCCGAGGGCGACGGGCGGGCGGCGGATGCCGCCCTCGGAGGCAGGCAGGGCGTAGAGGGGTCCGGGGTAGACGTACTCCCCGATGTCGTCTTCGAGCTCGCAGGGCTGGTAGAGACCGCGAGCCTGGACGTGAGGGTCGGCGAGCACCCGCCAGGCGTGGAGGACGGGCGCGGCGGGGACCCCTGCTTCCTGAAGGCGGTGGAAGAGGCGCTCGTCCTCGAACCGGCAGGTCCACTCCGCGAGCTTCGCGTCGAGGAGGTCCTGGCTGGCGGCACGGCCCGCGCCCGTTGCCAGTTCCGGATCCGCGGCCCAGTCGGGATCGCCCATGACGCCCCGGAGCGCCTCCCACTCGGCGTCGCTGGACACGGTGATGGCGATCCAGCAGTCGTCGCCTTCGCCGTCGTGGTCGGCGCGGAGGCAGGGGTAGATGCCGCATGGGGCAACGCCGTCGGCGGCGTAGATCGAGCGGTTGCCGATAGCGCGCTGCACGTTGCCGGTGAGGGCGTAGTCGAGGTAGGCGTGGGAGAACATGGCGACTGCGTTCTCGGCCTGGGCCAATTCGATGAGCTGGCCCTCGCCCGTGTTATTCCGGTACCAGAGGGCGAAGAGGACGGAGAGCGCGATCTGGGTGCCGCTCACGTAGTCGGCGGCGAAGACGCCGATGATGGGATCCTCGCCTTCGTAGCCGCGCAGCAGCTGGTGCCCCATGACGCTTTCGAGGTGGATGCCGAGGACGCGAGCATCGGCGTAATCGCCGGTGAGGCCGTAGCCGGAGGCGCGCACGAAGATGATGTCGTCGCGCTGTTCGCGCAGCCACTCATAGGTGATGCCGAGCTTCTCCATCGTTCCGGCGAGGCTGTTCTCGATGACAACGTCCGACTGGGCGATGACGCGCCCGAGAATCTCGCGCCCCTCGGGACGGCGAAGGTCGACGGTGAAGCTGCGCTTGTTGCGGAACATGCCGACGAAGAGCGAGCAGTAGTTCCAGGAGCGCTCGCCGGGGTCGTTGTTGGGGAAGCAGATCGTGGGGGGGTAGTTCTTCACCTCTTCGGGGGTGGGGTGAGCGCGCGAGCCGCGCGTGAGCGGCTGCCAGACGTACTGGTTCTCGGCCTTCAGCACCTCGGCGCCGAGGTCGCCGAGGATGGCGGTGGAAAAGGAGCCCGCCCACACGCCGGTGAGGTCGACGACGCGCACGCCTTCGAGAGGAAGAGGAACGCTCACGGCGCGCACCGTACGCCTCGAACGCGGCAATCGCGAGTGCGAACGGGGGGCGTCAGAGGAGGGCGGCGGCGAGCTCGGTGAAGGAGGGGACGGTCAGGTCAGGCTGGAGGGGGGAGTCCTCGTAGGGAAGGCCCTGGCGGTTCACGAAGGCCGCACGGAAGCCACAGGCGCGCGCGCCCAGCACATCGAAGGAGTTGGCGGACACCATGAGGCACTCGGCGGGCTCAAGGCCCAGCCTCGCGGCGGCGTGGCGGTAGACGGAGGGGTGCGGCTTGAACGCGCCCACCTCGGCGACGGAGATGATGGCGTCGAAGTCCCAGCCGATGCGGTTGGTCGCGAGGTGCTCGAGGAAGTGCGGGTCGCCGTTGGAGAGGGCGACGAGGTCGTAGCGCCCGGTGAGGCGATGAAGCGCATCGACGACCTCGGGGTAGGGATCGAGGTCCTGCCAGAAATCCATGATCGCGTCGTCCGCGCCGTCCTCGAACTCAATGCCGTTGAGGCGCAGGGTGTAGCGGAGCGCACGCCGGGAGGTCTCGAGGTAGCCGCCGTGGCCGAGCAGGAGGATGGTGTCCTGGTACTGCTCGATGCGCTGGCGGGCGCGCCACTGGGCCCAGAACGCCGCCGCGTCGACCTCGATGCCGCGTTCACCGAAGTAGCGCGCGAGGGGCGGTACGAGGCTGCCGCCGAGGTCGAGCACGGTGTCGAAGAGGTCGAAGGTGAGGGCGCGGACGCCGTCGAAGCCGGTCATGGGGCGGGAGGATAGCTGGTTCGAGCGTCGTGGACGCGGGCGCAGGTTCGACAAGAACGGTGAAAGTGTCCACGATTGCGGTTGACTCGCGGCCACCCGGTTCGCGAGGGGAGCTACAGCATGAAGTTCGGGGTCTTCTTCGAGATATCGGTGCCGCGTCCGTGGGGCCCGGAGACCGAGTACACGGTGTACCAGAACTGCCTGGAGCAGGCTCGGGTCGCCGACGAACTGGGGTTCGACCAGGCGTGGGCGGTGGAGCACCACTTCCTGGAGGAGTACTCGCACTGCTCGGCGCCGGAGATCTTCCTGACGGCGATCGCGATGCAGACGAAGCAGATCCGGGTGGGGCACGGCATCGTGACGTGCGTCCCGGAGCTGAACAGCCCGATCCGCGCGGCCGAGCGCGGCGCCGTCCTCGACCTCGTGTCGGGCGGGCGGCTGGAGTTCGGCACGGGCCGCTCGGCGACATGGACCGAACTGGGCGGCTTCGGGGCGAATCCAGACGAGACGAAGAAGACGTGGGACGAGTACGTGCGCGTCATCCCGAAGATGTGGACGCAGGACCGCTTCAGCTGGCAAGGGCGGGCGTTCTCGATGCCCGAGCGCAGCGTCCTCCCGAAGCCGTACCAGAAGCCGCACCCGCCCATGTGGGTGGCGGTGACGAGCGTGGGCACGGAGATCGACGCGGCCGAGCGCGGGCTCGGCAGCCTCGGGCTCTCCTTCGGCGGCGTGGGCGAGCAGGCGCAGAAGATCGCGGGCTACCGCAAGCGCATCCAGTCATGCGACCCGGTGGGCGAGTTCGTGAACGAGCAGGTGAACACGGTCAGCTTCCTCTACTGCCACGAGGACGACGAGAAGGGCATCACGACGGGCCAGCGCATGGCGGGCACGTTCAACTACCTCTCGGAGCAGACGCTGGCGACGCGGCAGGCGTACCCGACGCCGTCGTACCTGTCGCCGGGGCTGCTGTACCAGCTGCGCCAGGAGTCGACGAGCGGTCCGGAGGGGCGGGTGCCCGAGGGCCTCACGATCGGCGACCCGCATCGCGTGGCGCAGGCCGTGCGGCGCTGGGAGGAGGCGGGCGTGGACCGCATCAACTTCCTGCTGAACGTCCACGAGATGGTCCCGCAGGAGGACGTGCTTGCGTCCATGCGGCTGTTCGCGAAGGAAGTGATGCCGCAGTTCCAGGGCGACGCGGCGGCCGAGCCCGCCGGCGCCACGGCGGCGGGCGGCGCCTGATGCCGCTGACGGGCACGCGCGACCTCTCGACCATCGCCGATAGCGCCCCGCTCCTCACGAGCCTCGACACGGAGGAGTGGGAGCTGAAGGGCGCCCAGCACCTGCAGCTCCACTACGAGCTCGGGGGCGACCGCCAGGCCCTGCTGCCGCCGGCCCTGCATCCCAGCATCCCCCCGACGCTGCTGGTCAACGTGACGCATGTGCCCGACAGCGAGGTAGGCGCGTTCACGTTCGCGACGGTGCGCGTGGGGTGCCGCGCGGGGGCGCGGCCACGCGGACTGCTCGTACGGGGCTACTGCGACTCGACAGCAGCGGCGAGCGTGCTTCGGGAGCGCTGGGGCCTGCCCCTCGAGGTCGCGGACGTGCAGCTCGACCCGAGCTACGCCCGCGCCACGACGAGCGTTACCGTCGACGGAACCTGCATCCTGGCAGGGGAGCTGGTCGACCCACAGCCCATCACGGGCGCGGACGTGCAGTACATGGCGACGCTGGCCCTCGCGCGGGTGGCGCGCGACGGCGAGGAGACGCTGCTGCTGCAGGTCGATCCGGACTACACCTTCGACCGGGCGCAGCGGGGCCGCGCGAGGCTCACAGCCTTCGCAGCGGAGGCGTGGAACCTGCCGGGCGCGAGCGCCTCGCACCCGATCTCGGCCTCGCTGACGACCGTCGACATGACGCTGCCGCGGCTGCGGTACCTGATCCACCCGGACAAGGATCCGCTGAGCGCAGTCGAGCGGCTGCCCCAGCCGCAGCCGGCCTGAGGGGCGGGGCCACCTGGATCTCTTGCAGGGGCCTACTCTTGCCGGGTTATACTGCTGGCACAACGCCGCGAGGTACTTCCGTGACGACTGAGAAGGCCAAGGTCGAGCCCGAAGATCTGCTCGATTGTGACCCCCAGGATCTGGTTGAGGTCGGGCCCGACGGTGTCGAACGCCTCTTCGGGAAGACGCTGGAAGAGCACAAGGCATTAGAGCGGGAGCCCACGGACGAAGACTTGGCCTGGGCCAAGAAGGCCATGGCCGAGCACATCTCGCGCTACGGTGAGTAGCACTAGCGTCACGCTCAGCGAGCAAGCTCGCGAACAAGCCCGCCGGATCCAGCAGCAGGTGCCCACGTTCGCCGAGACACTACTGGCGGCTCGGTGGAGATTGGCCGACAACCCCAGAGCCGGCAAGCAGGTGGCCGGCGAAGACACGTATTCGTACCGCCGGGAACCGGCACCCGGCAGCCCGGGGTTGCGCGTGACGTATCGGTACCGCCCCGGCGAGGTCGTGATCGTTGCAGTCGAACTGCTCGACTAACCGCGCCCGAAGAGCTTGGAACCGAGCCAGCGGATGGGGTCGAAGTAGCGGTCGGCGACGCGCTCCTTGAGGGGGATGATGGCGTTGTCCGTGATGTGGATCTCTTCCGGACAGACCTCGGTGCAGCACTTGGTGATGTTGCAGTAGCCGACGCCCGCGTCCTGGCGGGCCAGCTCGAGGCGGTCCTCGGTGTCGAGGGGATGCATCTCGAGCTCGGCGAGGCGCACGAAGAAGCGCGGCCCGGCGAACTCGAGCTTGTTCTCGGGGTGGTCGCGGATGACGTGGCAGACGTTCTGGCAGAGGAAGCACTCGATGCACTTGCGGAACTCCTGCCCGCGCTCGATGTCTTCCTGCATCATGCGATAGGTGCCGTCGGCCTCCCGCGGGCGAGGCTTGAAGGCGGGAATGGTCTTCGCCACCTCGTAGTTGAAGGACACATCGGTCACGAGGTCACGGATGAGCGGCCAGGTCTTCATGGGCGCGACGGTGATCTGCTCACCGGGCTCGAAGAGGTTCATGCGCGTCATGCACATGAGGCGCGGCTCGCCGTTGATCTCGGCGCTGCAGGAGCCGCACTTGCCGGCCTTGCAGTTCCAGCGGACGGCGAGGTCGGGGGCCTCGGTGGCCTGGATGCGGTGGATGACGTCGAGGACGACCTGGCCTTCCTCGACTTCGACCGAGTAGTCCTGCCAGTCGCCGCTCTCGGCGTCGCCACGGAAGACACGCATGTTCGCTGTTTCGCTCATGGTTACTCCTCGAACAGCTCCTGCAGGTCGGCGGGCATCTCGGGAAGGGGCGAGGTGATGACCTCCATCTCCCCGTCCGTGCCCTGGCGGATAACGACATTCTTGTTGCCCCACTCGGCATCGTTGGGGCCGGGGTAGTCGTCGCGCGTGTGGCCGCCACGGCTCTCCTGGCGGACGTTGGCGGCGCGCGCGGTGGCCTCGGAGACGGTCAGGAGGGCCTGCAGGTCCATGGCGAGGTGCCAGCCCGGGTTGTACTGCTGGTGCCCGTAGACGCCGACGTTGGCGGCGCGGCCCTTGTAACCCTCGATGCGCTCACGCGCCTCGAGCAGCTCCGACTCGGTGCGGATGATGCCGACGAGGTTGTGCATCGTGTCCTGGAGGTCGCGCTGGATGTCGTAGGGCCCCTCGGCGCCGTCGCGCTCGAAGGGGGCGCGCATCTCCGCCACGATCTCCTCGACCTGCGCGTCGTCGGCCTCGGGAGCGGAGGCCTGGGCGGCGGCGTCCCCGGCGGCGCCCAGGCCGGCGCGGCGCCCGAAGACGACGAGGTCGGAGAGGGAGTTGCCGCCGAGGCGGTTGGCGCCGTGCATGCCGCCGGCGCACTCGCCGGCGGCGTAGAGGCCGGCGACGGTGGTGGCGGCGGTGTCGGCATCGACGCGGATGCCACCCATGATGTAGTGCATCGTGGGACCGACTTCCATGGGCTGAGCGGTGATGTCGACGTCGGCCAGCTGCTTGAACTGGTGGTACATGCTCGGCAGGCGGCGGCGGATGTACTCGGTCGAGCGGCGCGTGGCGATGTCGAGGAAGACGCCGCCGTGTGGACTGCCGCGCCCGGCCTTCACCTCGGAGTTGATGGCTCGGGCGACCTCGTCGCGGGGGAGGAGGTCGGGGGTGCGGCGGTTGTTCACCTTGTCCTCGTACCAGGCGTCCGCTTCCTCGATCGAGTCGGCGGTTTCAGCCGCGAAGAACTCCGGGATGTAGTTGAACATGAAGCGCTCGCCGTCGCTGTTGCGCAGCGTGCCCCCATCGCCGCGGACGCCCTCGGTCACGAGGATGCCGCGCACGCTCGGGGGCCAGACCATCCCGGTCGGGTGGAACTGGACGCACTCCATGTCGATGAGCTCGGCGCCGGCCCAGTAGGCGAGGGCGTGGCCGTCGCCGGTGTACTCCCACGAGTTTGAGGTGACGGCGAAGGCCTTGCCCGTGCCTCCGGTGGCGAGCACGGTCGACTTCGCGTTGAAGACGAGCAGGTTGCCGCTCTCCCGCCAGTAGGCAACGGCGCCGGAGACGCGGTCGCCATCCTTGAGCAAGCGCGAGACGGTGCACTCCATGAACACGTCGATGCCGTTGTGGACGGCGTGCTGCTGGAGCGTGCGGATGAGCTCGAGGCCCGTGCGGTCGCCGACGTGGGCGAGGCGTGCGTAGCGATGGCCGCCGAAGTCGCGCTGGAGGATGCGACCATCCTGCGTGCGGTCGAAGAGGGCGCCCCACTCCTCGAGCTCGTTGACGCGGTCGGGAGCTTCCTGGGCATGGAGCTGGGCCATGCGCCAGTTGTTGAGCATCTTGCCGCCGCGCATGGTGTCGCGGAAGTGGACCTGCCAGTTGTCCTGCGGCCAGACGTTGCCGAGCGCGGCAGCGATGCCGCCCTCGGCCATGACGGTGTGGGCCTTGCCCAGCAGCGACTTGCAGATGAGGGCGGTGCGGGCGCCCTGTGCGGACGCCTCGATGGCGGCGCGCAGCCCGGCGCCGCCGGCCCCGATGACGATGACGTCGTAGTCGTGGCGCTCGTACTCAACCATCGTCTAGAAGTGGCTCCAGGTGTTCGGGTCGGTCATGTGGCCGTTCGCGACCAGCCGGATGTAGACATCGACGGTGACGATGACGAGCAGGCTCGACCAGGCCCAGAAGCGGTGGTTCTCGTTCCAGATGGTGACGTAGTCCCAGACGCGCTTGCGGGCGCGTGTGAAGGCGGAGCAGCTGAAGCAGTTCAGCCCGCCGCCAACGAAGTGGCGCAGGGAGTGGCAGGAGAAGGTGTACATCATCAGCAGGAATGCGTTGACGAGGAGGAGGGCGGAGCCGATGCCGAAGCCCCAGCCCTCGCCGGGGACGTACATGCTGCGGATGGCGCCGATCCAGAGGAGCGGCACGAACACGAGGGCGACGTACATCACGTAGCGGTGGAGGTTCTGCATGATGAGGGGGAAGGTCGATTCGCCCTTGTAAGTCGGTCCGACATCGCCGACGGCGCAGGCGGGCGGGCTGAGGAAGTAGGAGCGGTAGTAGGCGCGCCGGTAGTAGTAGCAGGTGGCGCGGAAGGGGACTGGCCCGATGAGGACGATGAATCCCGGCGAGAGGTACCAGGCGCCCTCCCAGTCGGCGTTGATCATGCTCAGCCAGGTGGGCTCGAAGACGGGCGTGAGGAGGTGGGTGCCCTCGACCTCATAGTGCCCCAAGGGGCCGAAGTCCATGATGATCGAGACGGTGAGCCAGCCGAAGAAGAGCCCGATGCTGGCGAAGACGAGGACCGGTTCAACCCACCACCGGTCCTCCCGGAGCGTGGTCAGAAATCCGCGTCGGATGGGCGCGGCAAGAGCCTGGGCCATGGTTACCCTCGGAAGTATCAGGCCCGTGTCGCGGGCCGTCGGGAATCGTACCGCTGGCCCCAACAGCGGGCAATTGCGGGGCGTAGTGAGTAGTGGCTAGTGGCTGGTGACTAGTTGTTGGTGGGGGCGGCGCTAGAATGCCGGGCCATGACGCAGACCGCCGAACCCGCCGCTGAAGAGCTGAATCCGTACAACGCCGACGTGATCGAGTGTCCGTACCCGATGTACGAGCGCATACGCGAGCAGGGCGTGTACTACCTTGAGTCGGCCGACGCCTGGATCGTGACGCGCTGGGAGGACGTGCAGTTCGTCCTGAAGCGGTCGGATCTGTTCTCGAACCTGCCGAGTCTGGACCCGCACACAGTGCCCCCCGAGCAGGCGGAGCTCGCGCGGCAGACGGGAGCGCTGCCGGCGAGCGACCCGCCGGAGCACACCCACTACCGCCGCCTGGCGGGGCCCTGGCTCTCGAAGCGGGGCATCGAGTTGTTCGAGCCGAATGTCTACCGCGTGATCGACGGGCTCATCGACCGCTTCATCGACGACGGCGAGGTGGAGCTGGCCAGCCAGTTCTCGACGCCGCTGACGGTGCTCGTGTTCGTGGAGCTGATGGGCATCCTCGACGAGGACATCCCACAGGTGACGAGCTGGGTGAACGACACGATCGAACTGATGGGCGCGGGCTTCGGGCTAGTGGAGCGGGAGCGGGTGGGGGAGCTGCTCGCGAGCGGCGAGGAGTTCCGGCGCTACCTGCTGGAACTGGCCGAGGGCCGCCGCCGGGAGCCCCGGGACGACATGCTCACCGACCTTGTGACGGGTTCAATGAAGGGCTTCGGGGGGCGCACCCTCCACGAGCAGGAGCTGCAAGGCATGCTCGTGACCCTCCTGATGGGGGGCACGGAGACGACGCTGAACATGGTCGACAGCGGCATGTGGCTGCTGTTGGAGCATCCCGAGACGATGGCCCAGCTGCGGGCCGATCACTCCCTCATCCCGAACTTCGTGGAGGAGGCGCTGCGGATCGAGTCGCCGGTGCAGCAACTCTCGCGGCGGGCGGTGGTCGACACGGAGATTGGCGGGGTGGCGGTGCCGGCAGGGGCGCGCATCTCCGTGTTCTACGCCGCCGCCAACCGCGACCCCTCGCACTGGGACGACCCCGAGGCCTTCGACATCCACCGCGAGGAAGCGAAGCGGCACGTGGGCTTCGGGGCCGGGGTGCACTACTGCATCGGAGCGCCGCTGGCGCGGATGGAGGGGCGCATCGCCTTCGAGCGGCTGCTGACGCGCCTCACGAACATCCGCTACAGCCCCGGCAAGAACGACTTCCGCCACGGCCCCAACCACGTCATCCGCGGCTTCCGGGAGCTCTGGCTGGAGTTCGACAGGGCGTAGGGACACGCCGGCGGCGCCCGCCCCTCTCCTCGCTCCTTGCAGGTTCCGTAGGATGGCGGCCAGTCGGGCAGCACTACACCTAAGGCATAGTCCCCGGTCGGGCCCCATCGCGGAGTCGACAGATGGCCGAGAACATCCGGTACGAGCCGGAGGAGCAGTCTCCACCCCTGACAACGCTGGCCGTGGGCGTCCAGGGCGCGGCCCTGATCGTGTCGAACACGGTCATGATCGCGAGCATCTTCGCGGCCGCGTTCGACGACGGGAGCTACCTGGAGTGGGCGCTCTTCGCGGGCCTCGTCGTTGCCGGTGCGGTCGTCGCTCTGCAGGCAACCCGATTCGGGCGGCTGGGATCCGGGTACGTGCTGCTGATGGGCCCGGGCGTGCCCTTCCTGGCGGTGTGCGTGCTGGCCGTCCACGAGGGCGGCCTGGCGCTTATGTCGAGCCTCGTGGTCGCCTCATCCCTGGTCCAGTTCGCGGTGGGGGCGTGGCTTGCGCAGCTGCGCCGGCTGATCACCCCGGTCGTGGCGGGGGTGGCGTTCATGATGATCGCGGTCTCCGCCATGCCCATCGCCCTGGGACGGCTCAACGATGTCCCCGCCGACGCCTCCCCGGGAGCGGGCGTGGCCGTTGCGGCGGTCACGCTGGGCGCCGCCGCGCTCCTGATGCTGCGCGGCAGGGGGCTCTGGCGACTGTGGGCCCTGCCGATCGCCATCGTGGCGGGCTGCGCCGTCGCCGTACTGCTCGGTGTCTACGACGCGCAGCATGCACTCGACACGCCGTGGTTCTACCTCCCGGACGGCTCTGCCTGGCCCGGCTTCGCCTCGATCTTCGACGAGGACTTCTGGGCGCTGCTGCTCGTGTTCCTCGTCGTGAGCGCAGTGGTCGCCGTCAGGGCCAGCAACGAGGGCGCGGTGATCCAGCAGGTCTCCCGGCGTACCCCCCGCACCATCGATTTCCGGAGCGTGCAGGGGACCCTCAATGCGGGCGGCATCGCGATCCTGCTCTCGGGAATCGCGGGCACGCCGCCGACGATCATCTACCTCCCTACCACGATCTCGCTCATCGACTTCACCGGGGTGGCGGCGCGGCGAGTGGCCGTGGTCATGGGAGCGATGGTGGTCGTGCTCGCCCTGCTTCCGAAGATCGTCGCGATACTGCACACGGTCCCCCGGTCGGTGACGGGCG
>DAOUID010000134.1:0-14057 GCA_034428315.1 Dehalococcoidia bacterium | reverse complement strand
GCGCGAGCTCGTCGCCGAAGAAGGCCGCCAGCAGCTCCGCCTCCGCCTCCGCCCCCTTCCGGACTTCCGCGGCGAGTTCCCCGAACGGCTCGATGCGTACGTTGAGCCGTCCGCTCTCCCGTTCGTACGACCACACCCCCTCGATGCGGCCGTCTACCAGCAGGACTGGGGAGATCCACCCCTGGGGCCGGTGCACCCGCGCCTTGTGCTCGGGATCGAGGATGGCCGGCGCGTCCCGCGCCGAGCCGATCACGTACGGGTCGAAGGCGGGGAGCAGCCGCACGGCGCCCCGTGGGACCGCCTCCGCGATCTCCTCGACCTGCCCCGCCAGCGCCCAGTGCGGTTCCCCCTCGATGTCGACCTCGACCGCCTCCTCGCCGAGCGCGCGGAAGGAGCGCGTCGCCTGCGCCGGGCGGCGGGGCCCCCACCAGCGGGAATACTCGGCGGCTGTGGCCGGCCCGTAGACGCGCAGGTATCGGCGCGTCACTTCCGCCACGGCTTCGTCCCCGGGAGGTCCCGGACCGGCCTCGATCCAGTCCCTGGGACTGACGAACGTCACGCTTCGGCCCCGGTTCGGTCCGAAGCAGAGGCTCCCCTGGAAGGATGCCGGCTTCAGGTAGGCGCCCCAGCTGTCCCCCAGTTTCTCGCCCAGCGCCGGCGCTCCCGAGGCGGCGGCCACCGCCTCCGCCAGCTCGTCGCGCGTCAGTCCCTCCCCGCCCAGCACCTCCCGGACCGTTGCCAGCAGCAGGTCCAGTTCCTCGCGCGTGATCTTGAAACCCCGCAGCCAACCGCCCTTCAGGTAGTGGTCGTAGGTATCGAGGGCCGCCTGCCAGAGCGGGTACTCGGCGGCGGGCAGCAGGTGGAGCGTGCCCCGCATCGCCCACGTCTTCACCAGGCTGCGGCGTTCCCACAGCTCTTCGGCGAGTTCCCCCGGCCGCAGGCCGTTGACCCGCGCCCATGCCGCCAGTTCGGCGGCCGAGAGCACCTGCGCGTGCAGCCCGCCGATGGCCCCGACGACCGCCTGCAGGTCCTCCCGCGGCCGGCGCGAGACAAGCTGCTGCCGCTCCATCCGCCAGGCGAGCACGCTCGCCCAGGTGACCCCTGCTTCCGCGCCTACCGCTCTGCTCCGAAACGCGCCGGGTCGAACGGCGCGAGGTCGACCTCGCTGGTCTGGCCCTCGGTGATCAGCTCGGCCAGCGCCTCGCCGGTCGCGAGCGAGAGGATGACCCCCTTGCGCCCGTGGCCCGTGGCGACGTACGCCCCGCGCCTCCCCGGCGCCGCCCCGATGAGGGGCAGCCCGTCGCCCGAGAGGGGGCGCAGGCAGGCGGTCTGGTTCACGGGCTGCATGTCCCGCAGCCGTGAGGTGAACCGCGCCAGCGTCGAGAGGACGTACTCCCGCGCCGCCGCCGTCGGTTCCGCGTCGAACCCTTCCTCCTCCTCCGTCGCCCCCACGTGCACGAGACCGGTGGGGCGCGTCACGACGTAGTGCCCGCGCATGTCGGAGAACCCACCCGGGGGCGGTTCGACCGAAGGCTCGAGGTGCACAATCTGCCCCTTCAGCGGCCGGACCGGTATCGGCAGGTCGAGCCAGGCGGCGGCGCGCATCGACCACGGGCCCATCGCGAGGACCGTCGCCTCCGCCGTCACGAAGCCGTCGCTCAGTTCGATGCCGTCGACGTAGTCTTCCCCGCCGACGAGCCCCACCGCGCGCCCCATCCGCAGCGACGTCCCCATGCTCTTCGCGCTCTCGAGCAGCCGCTCGGTGAACTTGGCGGAGTCGATCTGGGCCGTGGGCTGGGCGAGGGCGCCCGCAACCGGCTGGTCCAGCCAGGGGCAACGCTCGGCGATCTCCGCGGGCGGGATCGGCTCCGCGTGCAGGTGCTCCGCTCGCGCGTGCAGGTGCGCGGCCTCGTCTTCGTCCTGCGCGACCAGGCAGGTCGTGTAGGGCGTGTAGTCGTACGTGGCGGGGCCGTCCAGCAGCTCCGCCAGGGCCCCGTGAAGGGCCACGCTCCTTGCGATCAGCGGCGGCAGGACTCCCGTCTCATCATCGTCGTGGGGCAGCCCCGGAGAGAGCAGCCCGGCCGACTTGCCGCTGGCCCCGTGCGCCACATCCGTCCCTTCGATGACGAGCGGCTCCAGGCCCCGCTGGGCGAGGAAGTAGGCGACTGCCACCCCCACCACGCCCCCGCCCACGATCGCGACATCCACGTGCTGGTTCGGCGACACGCGCAGTCAGCCTCCCGACCGCAGTCTGTCACGGACGGTGCAGGTGCGATAGTTCAGCGTGCGTTCGCGGGACAGGAAGAAGCCGGGGCACTCGCCCCGGCTCCGACATGATCAGCCAGCCTTCGTCTGGCTACTCCAGTTCGACATCCACCAGTCGGAAGTCGCTGACGTTGAAACTACCCGAGCTGCTGACTCCCGACATGTCGAGGTCGTTATTCCAGGTCGTCCAGGTACCGCCTGCGGGCCTCGTACTCAGGAAGAGGCGGGACGGGTCCGAAATCAATCGCCACACCGCCACCTGGACAGTGACGGTTGAGCCGTCCGCCAACTCGACATCCACCAGTCGGAAGTCGCTGACGTTGAAACTACCCGAGCTGCTGACCCCTGACATGTCGAGGTCGTCATTCCAGGTTGTCCAGGTACCGCCTGCGGGTCGAGTACTGAGGAAGAGGCGGGACGGGTCCGAGATCAGTCGCCACACCGCTACCTGGACGGTCACCGTCTCCGGCCCGAGCGTCAGGTTGAGGCGGACATAACCGCTTCCCCTCCAGTTATTCCCCGGAGTGGTTGGCTGGCCGCCGATCCGGAAGTCGACCACCGACTCGGAGCCACCGCAGCCGGCCTTCGTGCTGCTGTTCGCCACTGCCACGAAGTAGGTTGTCTCCCCGCCCTGCGAGGTGGTCACTACGGGGCTCTCGGTGCAGTCGGTGTCGCCTATGAAGGCCTCGACCGAGAGTCCCCCCGCCGCCGCGGTTCCGTCCGCGTTGGACACGGTGCCCGTGAAGAGCGACGGAGGCGTCGGCTGGGCGGAGGCGATGCCGATGATGGAAAGGGTCAGGGCCGCGGCCAGCGCGGCGATGATCCAGGGCTTGAGTCGATTCATGGGGTGTTTCGCTCCTGGTGTACCTTGAGAGCAAGGTTGGTGATGGTCACTATCCGCGTAGACTACCCGAGGATAGCTACATCTGCGGCCATAACGATGAAGATTCCCGCAAGATACGCAAGCGAGTAAGTGTAAAGACGCATCGAGGGCACCCGCTCAGGCCAGCGCCACATCCCGAACGCTATTGCCACGAAGCCGAGCCCGGCGACGCCAGCCACGATGCCGTACAGCCAGCCCACCTCCCCCGTCAGCAGCAGGGCCAGCGCTATCGGAACCAGCACGATCGAGTACGCCAGGATCTGTCGCCGCGTCGAGACCTCGCCCGCCTCGACCGGAAGCATCGGAACCTTCGCCTCGCGGTAGTCGGGGGCGATCCGCAGGGCCAGCGCCCAGAAGTGCGGCGGTGTCCAGAAGAAGATGATTGCGAACATGATCACCGGCGCCCACGTCAGGTCCCCGGTGACCGCCGCCCAGCCGACCATGGGCGGGAACGCGCCGGCGGCGCCTCCGATCACGATGTTCTGGGAGGAGCGGCGCTTTAGCCACACCGTGTAGATGAACACGTAGAAGAGGAAGGCCGCGCCCGCCAGGCCCGCCGCCAGCAGGTTCGTGGTCGCCCAGAGGAAAGCGAACGCGCCCACCCCGAGCGCGGCGCCGAACAGGAGGGCGTTCAGCGGCGGGATCTCGCCCTTCACGAGCGGCCGCGATTGCGTTCGCCGCATGAGGGCGTCGATGTCGCGGTCGTACCAGCAGTTGACCGCGTTCGCGCCCGCCGCCGAGGCCGCCCCGCCCACGAGCGTCGCCAGGACGAGCGCCGTGGAGGGCCACCCGCCTTCCGCCACCACCATCGCCGGCACCGTCGTTGCGAGCAGGAGCAGGATGATGCGGGGCTTCGTGATGGCGACGTAGCTGCGAATCGTCGCCGACCACCGTCCCGACTCGCGCAACGCGAGCGCCAGCGCCGTCATGCGTGAGCCTCCGCTCGTGGGAGCGGCGGGCCCTCGCGCGATACCGCCGGCGCGGAAACCCCGAGGAGCACGGCTGCCGACAGAGTGAGCCACAGCAGGGAGGCTAGCACGGTATGCGTTACCGTCAGCGCGTCGGGGAACGTGTACAGCACGTTGAGCGCGCCTGCCGCCACCTGCAACAGGTAGATGAGCCCCGCCGTTGAGGCTGCGTGCACGCCCCAGCGCAGTGTCGCCCGCTCACGCCAGGCGGCCGCCACCATCCAGGCCAGCGGCACGACGAGCAGGGCCGCGAGGTAGCGGTGGGTCATGTGCGTGATCTGCTGATCGTCGGCGCCGGGGAAGACGGCGCCGTTGCAGGTAGGCCAGCCCTCGCAGGCCGTGGAACCGCCGCTCTCGCCAAGGTAGCCGCCCATCCACACCACCGCCGCGAACAGCAGCAGCGTGATCGCCGCCCGCCGGCCCACGCGCCACGCCGCCGCTCGCTCCCCCGGGGGTGTGCCCCCCCGTAGTTCGTTGAACATGCCGAGGGCGGTTGCCGCCATCACCGTCAGGATCACCATCGCCAGCAGCAGGTGCGTGGCCACGATTTCCGGGGGCAGCTCCTCCCAGACCGTGATGGCGCCCAGCGCGCCCTGGATTCCGACCAGCGGGACCGTAACCAGGGCGGGCCAGAGGACCGCCGGGGTCTCGCGGAAACTCCGCCAGGCCAGCACCGCCGTCGCGATCACGAGGATTCCAACCAGCGCCGCTACGAAGCGGTGCGTCGACTCGATCAGCGCTTCCTGCTCGTGCGGGGGCACGATGCCGCCGTGGCAGGTGGGCCAGTCGGGGCAGCCCAGGCCCGATCCCGTCGCGCGCACATACACCCCGACCCCGACCAGGATCAGCGTGGCGGCGACGGTGACGAAGGCGAGATTGCGGGCAGCTCTCATCGACTCGGGGGGCGCCTCACGGGCGCCGCCCTTCAGCGTACGGGGCGACCCCGACAGGCGCCAGATTCCGGTAAGGTCGCGCGGTGACCGAAACCACCGCCGATGCCGACATCGATGCCGTTGCGTCCTGGCTGCGCGAAGCCGCCTCCGTGGCGGTCCTCACCGGCGCGGGCATTTCGACCGAGTCCGGCATTCCCGACTTCCGCGGCCCCGACGGCGTCTGGACGAAGAACCCCGCGGCCGAGCGCACCGCCACCATCCAGCACTACGTCGCCAACCGCGACCACCGCGTCCGCTCCTGGGCGAACCGCGCCGGGAGCCCCATGCACACCGCCGAGCCGAACGCCGGGCACTTCGCCCTCACCGCGCTCGAAGGCAAGGGAAAGCTCGACACGCTTGTCACCCAGAACATCGACGGCCTCCACCACGCCGCCGGCACCTCCCCCGAACGCATCGTCGAGATCCACGGCACGGTGCGTGACTACGCCTGCCTGGAGTGCTCCGATCGCGGCCCCATCGAGGTCGTCCTCGAACGGGTGCGCGAGGGCGACGAGGACCCCCACTGCCGGTCCTGTGGCGGCCTCCTCAAGTCCGCGACCATCTCCTTCGGCCAGGCGCTCATCGCCGCGGACCTCGAACGCGCTCAGCTCGCCGCTGCCAACAGCGACCTGTTCCTCGCCATCGGCACCTCGCTCACCGTGTACCCGGTTGCTGCGCTCCCGGAGATCGCGCTGCAGTGCGGCGCCCGGCTCGTCATCCTGAACGCGCAGGAGACGCCCTACGATCCCGCCGCCTCCGCCATCCTGCGCGGCGGTATCGGCGAGGTGCTCCCGAAGATCGTGGAGCTGGTCTAGCGCTCCAGGGGTGGGGTTTCGCGCTGCTCGCCCCAGCGGTCCCAGTGCACGACCTCGCCCACCGGCCGCCGTCGCGCCTGCGAGAAGCGTCCCTTCTCCAGGTACCCGAGCGGGATCAGACCCATCACGAACGTGTCCTCCGGCAGCCCCAGCAGATCGCCGATGCCCGAGCTGTCGTCGAAGGTCCACGTCATCACGGTGCCGATGTCGAACGCCCGCGCCGCGAGCATCAGGTTCTGCATCGCGCCGTAGATCGAGCCGCCCATCCCGGCCCCCGGCGGCCGCGTGTCGCCCGCCAGGCGAGGCGGCGTCTGCATGACGGGCGCGACGATCACGGGCACCTCGGCGTAGTGGTCGGCCAGGTGCACCACGCCCCGCCGGTTGCGCGCGTCGATGCCGACCGCGCCCTCTTCGATCCCGCCACGGGTGATGCGCGCCGCCCCCAGGTCCTCGTCGCTCACACGCTCGTACCCGTACGTCCTCAGGATTCGCTCCGAGTAGATCTCCGCGATCGCGTCCTTGGTGGCCTGGTCGCGGATGACGACCCAGCCCCAGCCCTGCTGGTTGCCCCCCGTCGGGCCGCGGATGGCCGCGTCGAGGATCTGCCAGAGCACGCCCTCCGGGATCGGGTCCGGCTTCAGGTAGCGCTGCGCGCGCGTCGAGTGGATCGCCTCGAGCACGTCGAGGGGTTCACGGTCGGACATGTCGCCTCCTGGTCTGGCGGTTCGTCCCGCGAGTCTACCTGCCCGCGAGCATGGGCCGCGTATCATCCCGCGCGACCCGCAACGAGGGAGGCTGAGCGATGAAGATCGGGCTCTACGGCATCAACCTCGGAGTGCTCGCCCAGCGCGAGGCCATGCTCCGCGTCGCCCGCGCGGCCGAGGCCGCCAACTACGAGTCCCTCTGGACCGGCGAGCACGTCGTCTTCGTCGACCCCCAGCAGCCGCCCTCCCCCCTCGTCCCCGACACGCCCCTCGCCGACACCGTCGCGACGCTCGCCTTCCTCGCCGGCGCCACCGAGCGCGTCCGGCTCGCGAGCGGCATCCTCCTCCTCCCCCAGCGCAACCCCGTCGTTCTCGCCAAGGAGCTCGCCGGGGTCGACGTGCTTTCGGGTGGGCGCCTCATCCTCGGAGTGGGCGTCGGTTCCGTGGAGGGCGAGTTCGAGGCCATCGGCGTGCCCTTCAGGGAGCGCGGCGCGCGCACGTCCGAACACATCGAGGTTCTCCGCACCCTCTGGACGCAGGAGCAACCCGCCTTCGAAGGCCGCTTCACCACGCTGTCCGGTATTCAGTCGCGCCCTCTCCCGATCCAGCAGCCCCACCCGCCCATCGTCATCGGGGGCTACTCGCCCGCCGCGATGCGCCGCACCATCACCCAGGGCGACGGCTGGTACGGCTTCATGCTGGATGTCGAGGGCGCCGCCGACGCCGTCCGCACCCTCGAGCAGACGGCGGGCGAGGTCGAGCGGCCGGATCACCTCGGGCCGCTCGAGATATCGGTCACGCCCCGCGGCCGCCTCGGCCGCGAGGCCGTCGAGCGCTTCGCCGAGGTTGGCGTCCACCGCCTCGTCCCCATGCCCCGCCACCTCATGCTCCCCACCGACACCCCCGAAGCCATCCGCGACGACGTCGTCGCCTTCGTCGAGAGCACGGCGGAGACCCTGGGGCTCTAAGGTTGCTACCTGTACCGGTACGCGGTACAGTATCTTGTGATTCGCTCGTTCCGTCACCGGGGACTGCGGCGGCTGTATGAGCGAGGAGATCCGAGCCGGTTGCCGCCCGATCAAGTCGAGCGGATTGAGGTTGCTCTGGAATACCTTGACTCTGCCAGGGTTCCTGCCGATCTCGCTCTCCCTGGGTACCGTCTCCATCCCCTGAAAGGAGATTTGAGGCACTTCTGGAGCCTCGCCATCTCTGGAAATTGGCGGCTCATCTTTCGTATTGAAGACGGCAATGTGTATGACGTTGACCTGGTCGACTACCACTAGCAGGAGCCCTACATGGCTATGAAGAACCCACCCCACCCCGGCCTTGGCATCAAGCTGAACTGCCTGGAGCCACTGGGCCTGAGCGTCACCGAGGCTTCAGAGATGCTTGGCGTCGCCAGGCACACCCTGTCCCGCGTGCTGAACGGCCATGCCGCCATCTCGCCGGAGATGGCGATTCGGTTCGAGAAGGTCGGTTGGTCGAACGCGGAGTTCTGGCTCCGCCTCCAGACCGCGTACGACCTCGCGCAGGCGCGTAAGCATGAGGATGCCATCAAGGTCGAGCGCTACGAACCGGTCGCGCCCGTCGGCTAGGGCCTGCCCTCACTCCTCGCAGACGACGCCGTCGCTGTCCCCGTCCCGGGCGCTGGGCACCATCTCCGCCGGGAATCCCCTGCCTCCGCCGGGGCAGGTCCCCCGACTGCAGCCCTGCTGCCTGCGCTCCCCAGCCGCTTCTGCTGCGTCACACGATGCGTAGGTGCGCTGCGACTGCGTGCTGGAGGTCTCGGTGGGCGTGGCGTCGGAAGTCGTCGTGCCCGAGGTGGAGGTCGACGAGCACGCCGCGCCGAGCGCTTGCGTCTCGGGGGTGCCGATGCGGTGGCCGTAGCGGCTGGCCGTGTCCCGGTAGCGGTTCGCGTACTCGCACGCGTTGGCGTTGTAGCCGGCCGGGTCGCGCGCCCGCCAGCGGGGGAGCCACTCGTGGGCGAGGTCGTCGGACTTCGAGGTGTTGAAGCTGGCCACCGAAGGCACGAGGTTGCGGAGGTCGTTGTACGCGGCTCGGGCAGCCGCCTCGCTCTCGACCAGTTCGCAGAGCACGGACCAGGGGAGCACATGGTCCCGGTGCCCGTCCCCGTTCAGCGCGTCGAGGCTGTAGAAGCCTCGCGCTCCGTCGAGCAGGTCGCGCGCCTCCCCCGACCACGAAGGCCGGTCATCGCACCACTCCGGTTCCTGCGATGACACCCGGGTCGCGGGCGTCGTCGGCGCGGGTGTCGTCGCGGGAGCCGTGGCTGTTGCGGTTGGGGCCGCGGTCCCCGGCGCGGACGTCGCCCTGCCGGCCACGGGAATCGTCAGCTGCCATCCCACGCGCAGGTTCCGGCAGTCGTCGTCGATCCGTGGGTTCGCCTCCAGTAGCCTGGTCGTCGAGATGCCGAACTGCTCGGCGATCCGCCAGCACACGTCCCCCGGCTGCACCACGTAGGTCGTGCCCTCCCCTGGCGTTGGCGCCGGAGTGGAGACGCGCGTCGGGGTTGCGGTTGGAGCTGGTGTGCGAGCCGCCGGTGGTGGGGCCTGTGTCTCCGGGGGCGCGGTCGCCGTTGGCGTTTCCGGCAGGGGGCGAGCCCCCTGGTCCTCCTCTTCGCAAGCGACGGCGCCGCCAAGCGCCAAGGCGGCGACCAGCATCGCGAATAGCGTGTACTTCAAGGTGTAGCTCTATCTCGAGGGCGGCCCTCGGCTGCCCTCGCGGTTCGATTACAGGAACAGGGCGTCTAGCGGTTCACTACGCGTCGTTCCTCGCTCGCTGAGGAACCTCGAACTAGAAGAATCTCTCTACGCCGTATGGGATTTAGCTGGTCGGGGCGACCGGATTTGAACCGATGACCTCTTGACCCCCAGTCAAGTGCGCTACCAGGCTGCGCCACGCCCCGACGCGGCCATCGAAGCGTACACGATCCCCCTCCTACCCTCGCCCGCCCCGCGTAGGCTTCCCCAATGCGCGTCGTACCCGGTCAGGCGGGCTCATTCCAGGTCCGTTCCCTGGTCGGCGGCGTTTACCTGCCCGCCCTCTTCTTCGGCATCGGCCAGTGGATGGTCATCCCCGCCATCCCCCAGTTCGCCGACGAGCTCGGGGCGAGCGTCCTCCTCAGCGGCGTCATCTTCGCCGCCCGCGGCGCCGGCTCCATGGTCGGCGACGTACCCTCGGGACTGCTCACCAGCCGCCTCGGTGGGCGCATCACCATGACCACCGGCGTGCTGCTGACGGCCGCCACGGGCGTGGCCATGGGGTTCAGCACGGGGCCCGCCACGCTTGGGCTCTTCACGCTGCTCAACGGCGTCGCCTTCGCGCTCTGGCACGTGTCCCGCCTCGCCTACATGACGGAGACCGTACCGACCGAGTACCGCGGCCGCGCCCTCTCGCTGGTCGGCGGCGTCACCCGGGTCGGGTTCTTCAGCGGGCCTATCATCGGGGGCGCGATCGGACAGTTTGCCGGGCTGGAGGCGGTCTTCTTCGCCCAGGCCGGCGTCGTCGGCGCCGCGGCCCTGCTCGTCGCGACTCGACTTCCCCAGGCTCGCGCCGGGGACGCCGGCACCCCCGAGCGCACCCCCGTGAGCCTTCAGAGCGTCGCCCTCGCCGAGCGTCGCAGCCTCATCGTGGCGGGGTCGGTGGCCATCACCCTGGTCCTCATCCGGCACGGACGCCAGTTCCTCATCCCCGTCTGGGGAGATCAGGCCCTCGGGCTGGATACCTTCGAGATTGGCCTCGTCTTCGGCCTCGCCTCTGCCATCGACATGGTCATGTTCTATCCAGTCGGGATGGTCATGGACCGGTGGGGCCGGAAGTGGGTCATCGTTCCCAGCCTGCTGGTGCTCTCCACGAGCCTCCTGCTCATGCCGCTCACGGTCGGCTTCGTCTCCTTCCTGCTGGTGGGCCTGCTCTCGGGCTTCGGAAACGGGCTGGGGAGCGGCGCCGTCATGACTCTCGGCGCGGACCTTGCGCCCCCCGATGCGGCGGGCGAGTTCCTCGGCCTCTGGCGTCTCGTCGGGGATGTGGGCGCCGTTGCCGCACCGCCCGTGATCGGAGGACTCGAGGATCTGTTCACGCTCGACGCGGCCGCTGCCGCGACGGGGGCCGTCGGGCTCGTTGGCGGGATCATCATGGTCCTTCTGGTACGAGAAACCCTTGCGAGGTCCGCGCCCCGCGCCTCCCCCGGCTAGAGGTCGAGCTCGATGCCCACGGGACAGTGGTCGGAACCGAGCACTTCGTGCTCGATGAAGGCGCCGCGCACGGACGGCAGCAGGTCCTCGCTCACGAACACGTAGTCGATGCGCCAGCCGATGTTCCGCTTGCGGCGCTCCCGCCACGGGTCCCAGTAGCTGTAGGACTCCGCCCGCTCTGGGTGCAGCGCCCGGAACGTGTCGACGAAGCCGTTCTCGACGACGCGGTCGACCCACTCGCGCTCGACCGGCAGGAAGCCGGTCTCCTTCTCGTTGGGGCGGGCCACGTCGATCTCGCGGTGGGCCACGTTCAGGTCGCCCATGAAGACGACGCTGCGGCCCTCGTCCCTCAGCGACACGACCCGTTTCAGGAAGGTCTCGTAGTAGGCCAGCTTGAAGTCGAGCCGCGCCAGCTTCCGGCCCGCGTTGGGGAAGTACGAGGTGAGCAGCACGAACTCCCCGTAGTCCGCCTCGATGACGCGCCCCTCGCGCTCGAACTCGGGCGTCTCCAGCCCGAGCCGCAGCGACTCCGGCGCGCGCTTCGTCAGGAGCAGGGTGCCGCTGTAGCCCGCCTCCTCGGCCGGATGCCAGGTGGCTTCGTAGCCCGCGTCGAGCCAGGGGTGCTCCTCGACCTGCTCGGGGCGCGCCTTCACTTCCTGGAGTCCGGCGATGTCGGGCGCGGTTTCCTCGAGCCATGTGGGGAAGGCGCCCGAACGAAGCCCGGCGCGCAGGCCGTTCACGTTCCAGGAGCAGATCTTCAGCGTTGCCATCGCCTACAGGAGCTGGCGGGCGACGACGACGACCGTCGTGCTCACCCCGGCGACGACGAAGTACTCGGCCACGGTTGCCGGTGTCAGGTCCTCGTCGAGCAGGTGGTGCACCAGGCCCGTCGCGATGTAGAAGCCGATGATCATGAGGGCGCCGGTCAGCAGGTCGTCGAGGGGGAAGTAGTAGAGGGCGATGCGCAGCTCCGCCAGGGAGACGCCGATGGCGAGCGCCGCCAGCAACGAGGACGCCCCCCGGCCGCGGCTCTCGCGCAGCAGGTCGAGGGCGAGGGCGAAGCTGAGGCCGCCCACCGCCGCCGCCGAGGCGGGCAGGCTCAGGTCCTGGGTGAAGAACACCGTGAACATCGCCAGCGCGGCCAGGTAGGTGACGACCGCGAGCACGAGCCGCATCGGGCCGAAGAGGGCTCGGCCCGGGGCGATCGAGTGGTATTCCGCGAAGAGGAGCAGGCCCGTGGCCGCTCCCGCCGCCAGCCCCGCCGCCAGCCGTCCGTAGCCGGTTACGGCCTCATCGATGAAGAGTCCCGCGCTCAGCACCGCCACGAGGGGCAGCAACGCGTAGCTGAGGGCGCCGAAGGCTCCTCCCCGCCACTCGGGGTGCGCGCGCACCGCCGACTCGACGGAAACCCCCGCGATGAGCGCCGTGAGCGCCAGGATCCAGTGCTGTTCGGGGCGGAAGTTGAGATACGCCGCCAGCCCTGCCATGGCCAGCGCGCCAAGCACGACCGCGCGTCCGGTGGGGCTCAGGGCGGGGATGGGTGGCTTGGCCGGGACATCCGCTTCCAGGGCCCTACTCCTCCGCCAGCGTGGGCTCCTCGAACCCGTAGATCTCCGCCGCGTTCCCCCACCACAGCCGCTCCCGTTCCGTCTCCGAGAGTTCGAGCTGGTCGTAGATCGCCTCGAAGCGGTCGATGTGCTCGCGGATGTCGTCCATGCCGCAGTCCGACCCGAAGACCAGCTTCTCGATCCCGATCTCCTTGCCGATCAGGCCCAGCTCGACCGCGTGCCGCTCGATCGTCTCGCCGCCGCTCATGTCCAGGGCGACGTTCGCCCGCCAGCGCGCCACCGAGGTCGCGTACTCGTAGTTCCCCTGGTTCCCCAGGTGCGCCCCGATGATGCGCAGGTCGGGGAAGCGTTGCGCGATCGTGTCCAGCTCCTGGGGGGTCATGCGCTTGGCCGAGACGTCGCGCATGGGCCAGCGCCCGCGCATCTCCTGCATGCGCCGGAACATCGCCGCCGCCTGCGGGTCGCGCCGCGGATGCGTGATGGAGTAGTCGATGCCGCCACCGATGACGCCCAGGTGGAACAGGACCGGCATGCCCAGCCGCTCCGCCGCCGCGTAGGCGGGAAGGTAATCGGGCTCGTCGTAGTGACGCGCCACGCCGATCAGCTTGAGGCCGCGGTACCCCATCTCGTGGAGCTCCTCGACCTCCTCCCGACCGATCACCTCCGGGTCGATGACGGCCACCGGCACGAACAGGTCGGGATACTGCTGCAGGATCTCGATGCCCCGCTCGTAGCCCGGCCCAAAACGCCCGCCCGTGAGCACGCAACCCTTGGTGATGCCCGCCGAGGTCGCGACTTCCGCCAGCCGCTCAACGATCGGCGCCGGGTCGGCGTCGGGCTTCTCCCAGTCGCGCGGGAAGTGGATGTGGACGTCGAAGATCTTCATCGTGGGGCGCGGAGTGGCGCTCGGGAGAGTGTAGCACGGGGCCCGTTTCGCCCCGGTCGCGCCGGCCTACAGCACGCGTTCTGCGAACTCCTCGAGGGCCGCGAGGGCGTCGCGCGAGGAGCGCCACAGCGTGACCACGATGCGATTCACCCCTGCCTCCTCCAGCGCCTCCACCTCGTCCCGCGTCATCGAGGGAGAGCCGCCTACGGTCACGTCGAAGGGCAGGTCGGCGCGGCCGTACTGCTCCCGCAGCTCGGTCAGCCGGCCGATGTGGTCGCGGGCGCTCTCGGGCGTGTGGCGCAGGGCGTACCATCCGTCCCCGAGCCGCGCTGCCCGGCGCAGCGCCGCCGGCGTCTCGCCCCCAACGAGGATGGGGGGGTGCGGCTTCTGGAACGGCTTCGGCGCGAAGGCGGCGGGCCCCAGGTCGTAGTGCTTCCCGTGGAACTCGGGTTCCTCCTCCGTCCAGAGCGCTCGCAGCACCCCGATGCACTCGTCCATGCGAGCCCCCCGCGTGTGGAAGTCGAGTCCGACCATCTCGAACTCCTCCTCCAGCCAGCCGGCCCCGACGCCGAAGAGGACGCGCCCCCGGGTCAGGTAGTCGAGGTCGGCCACGGTCTTCGCCGTCGAAACGGGGTCCCGCAGGGGCAGGATGTAGACCGCCGTCCCGAACTTGATGGTCGTCGTGTGCGAGGCGATGTAGGTGAAGACCGTGAGCCCGTCCATGAACGGCCAGTGCGGGTCGAGCGGCGCCTGCCCGTCCTCGGAATACGGGTAGGTGGAGGGCATGTCCGGCGGGAAGATGAGGTGGTCCGGCCGCCAGAGCGA
>DAOUID010000133.1:0-4953 GCA_034428315.1 Dehalococcoidia bacterium | reverse complement strand
CCTGGGCGAGGAGCGCATCGAGGAGTTGCGGGACTTCGAGGAGTTGCAGCCGGAGAACGTGGAGCTCACGGACTTCGCGACGCCCGCGACGGACCGGCACCTCGACGGGGGTTGCGAGCAGGTCGTCGAAGCGTGGGTGCGGAAGGACGTGGAGTACGAGGACTCGTGCGCGCCGGCGATCATCGACACGCGGAACGGGCTGCTCGCTTCAAGCAGGACGCCGCTGCGGTATCGGGCGGCGGAGCGTTTCGTGAAACTGCCGGAGTGGAAGCCGGACCTGGCGATCAAGCTTGTGGAGGAGCCTCCCGAGGACTTCCACGCGTTCATCCCGATCATGCCGGAGGTGGCGAGCACGGGCCTTCCCGCGCTCGCGATCGTGTCGCCGTTCCCGAGCGCGACCGTGGGGCTGGGGACGGGCGTCTTCGGGAGTGTGAATGCGGACGCGCTGACCGAGTGGGTGCTCGAGATCGGGCCGGGGGCGAGCCCCACCGAAGAGGACTGGGTGGTGCTTGCGACGGGTGAGGACAACCTCGTGAACGGGAGGCTGGGCACGATCGTCCTGGAGGAGTTCGCGCCGCGGGTCTACACGCTGCGACTGACGGTGCACCAGGGGCTGCTGGCGCCCATGCAGGAAACCATCCTCGTGAACGTCACGAGCGGTCCGCCCACGCCACCGACGGGGATCGAAGGGGGCACGTCGCCGGGGATCTTCCTCGACGAGCCGCCGGAGCCCATTCTCCCCGAGGATCTGGAAGACTCAGACCGCTAGCGAAAGCGGGCCCCGACCTTCAATCCGACCTCGGCAGCCCACTCGCCCGCGTTCACCTTGCGCGCTCCCTGGGGCTGGACCCGCTTGACGTGCAGTACGCCGCCGTTGAGGCGCACGTCGATGCCCTCCTCCTCGATGCGGAGCACGGCGCCCGGCATGCCGGGTTCGTTGTCGGGGGTGAGGCGGCAGTCGAAGACGCCGAGGCGTTCGCCGCCCCGGCGGGTGGTCCAGGCGCCGGGCTGGGGATTGCAGCCGCGGATGCGGTCGTACACGAGCTGGGCGGGCTCGTGCCAGGGGATGCGGGCGTGCTCCTCGCCGCAGGGTGGCTCGTAGGTCGAGAGCGAGTGGTCTTGCTCGATTCGCGGCGCCTCGCCCGCATCGACGAGGGCCACGGCCTCGGCCATGGCGTCGACGCCCATGGGGAAGAGGCGCTCAAAATAGAG
Source organism: Dehalococcoidia bacterium (assembly GCA_034428315.1). Lineage (GTDB taxonomy): Bacteria > Chloroflexota > Dehalococcoidia > Tepidiformales > Tepidiformaceae > UBA2991. The sequence continues at coordinate 3,741 of DAOUID010000133.1, read as the reverse complement.
GGAGCCGAGGGTGTCGTCGGGGCCGATCTCGCAGCTCTTCTGGAGGAGGATTGGGCCGGTGTCCATGCCCTCGTCGGGCCAGAAGACGGTGAGGCCGGTCTCGGTCCGGCCGAAGATGATGGGCCAGTTCATGGCAGAGGAGCCGCGGTGGAGGGGGAGGAGGCTGGGGTGGTACTGGATGGTGCCTTGCTCGGGGGCGGTGAGGGCGTCGCCGGGGAGCATCTCGGTGACGAAGGCCATGACGCCGAGCTCGGCGCCGGCGGCTCGCCAGCCGGCGAGCCCCTCCTCGCCCTTGAGCGCGGCCGTGTCGATGGGCGTCAGGCCGGCCTCCTCGGCGGCGACCCAGAGGGGGTCGGGGCGGCCGCCCTCGCGGGGTTCGGGGGCGGAGGCGGCAATGACCTCGACACCCTCGTCGACGAGGCGCTTGAACACGGCTTCGCCGAAGGCGGCTTGCCCGATGATCGAGACGCGCATCGGTTCCTCCCGGGGCCAGACGGCTCAGCGGGAGCCTACACCAGCGCCGGTCGCAAGCGTGTAGGGAGAGCCGGGCCTACACTCAGGGTGCGATGCTGCAGCGACCAGTGTCCGAAGGAGCCCCGCAGGGCGGCGTTCAAGCCGCCCTGGCGCGCGGCGGCGCCGAGGCCAGGCCCCGGGCCTGAGCCTCCCCACGCCGTTCCGTTCCGCGTACCAGGAGGTTCCCAATGATCCGTGTCGGACCGGCCCGCCTGAGCGAGGCCGACACCATCCACGCCCTGATCGATGCGTGGGCGCAGCAGGGCGAGATGCTCGAACGCCCCCTCGGCGAGATTCACGAGGCAATCCGCGATTTCAAGGTCGCCCGCGAGGGGGAAGAAATCGTTGGGTGCGGCTCGCTCCACATCATGGGGAGCGACCTCGCGGAGATCCGTTCGCTGGCGGTGCGCGAGGACCAGCACGGGAAGGGCGTGGGCGCGGCCATCGTGGACGCGTGCGTCGAGGAAGGGCGGGAGATGGGCATCGAGCGCGTCTTCGCGCTCACCTACCAGCCCGGATTCTTCGAGCGGCAGGGGTTCGTGCTCGCAAACGTGATGGACTTTCCCGAGAAGGTGTGGAACGAGTGCGTGCGCTGCCCGTTCTTCACGGATTGCCGCGAGATCGCGGTCGTGCGGGACTTGCGTGTGGAAGCGCCCTAGGCCCGGAAGCTTCATTTCGCAGCAATAGTTGCAGTCGGCACACCTGTCCGGTAATCTCGTGTTGCCGGGAGGGTACTCGTGGCGGCTTCCACCTTCGACTCGCGTGAGGCGTACCACCGGCTGCGTGAAGGCGGCATGGAGGAACCTGCAGCCGATGCGGTCGTGGAGATACTTAGTCCCTTCGTCACGCGCGATATCCTCCAGGCTGAACTGGCCAAGGTTCAGATTCGGATGATCTCCTTCAATGTCGCTATTGCGACGATCGCCGTCGCCGTTGTGGCGCTGGTGGACTAGCAGCGCCACAATCCTGTCCCACCGCTAGTACTTCGAGATTTCGATTTCCTTCTGCGTGATGAACTCCAGCAGGGCGGGATTCCCGGCCTCGGTCTGGGCGACTCCCCGCTTGATGGCGGGCACGATCTCGGCGGCGTCGGTGACGCGCTCGCCGTAGCCGCCGAAGGCCTTCGCCATGTCGGCGTAGTTGCCGCTGATGTCGGTGCTCCGGTACTTCTCGGTGGCGGCCTGCATGATGGGTAACTCGATGGCCATGGAGAAGTTGTTGAGGAGGATGGAGAGGATGGGGATACGCTCGCGGACGGCCGTCTCGAAGTCCATGCCGGTGAAGCCGATGGCGGCGTCGCCCCAGACGTTGATGCAGAGGCGGTCGGGGTGGGCGAGCTTCGCGCCCATGGCGTAGCCGAGGCCCGTGCCGAGCTGGGTGGTCTTGCCCCAGCCGATGTAACTGAGGGGCGTGCGGCTCTCCCAGAAGGGGGAAAGCTGGTCGCGGGGGCTGCCGGCGTCGTGGGTGATGATGGTGTTCTCCACGTCGACGGTGTGCAGCAGGTCCCAGATGACGCGGTAGGGGGAGAGGGGCGAGGAGCCGTCGGTCAGCCTGGGCTTCCACTCCTCGATCCACTCCGCTTTCACCTTCGCGATGCGCTCCGTGACACCGTCCCGCGAGGCGCTCGCGCCATCAAGCTCGCCGATGAGCGCGGAGAGCGTGAGTTTCGCGTCGCCGATGAGGGCGTGGGCGGAGGCGACGTCCTTGTTCACGTCGGCGGGATCGAGAGTGGCGTGGATGATGGTCTTCCCTTTGGGCATGGCGACGCCGAAGCCCGTGGCGGCGAAGCTGCAGCCGATGCCGAAGATGACGTCGGCGTCCTGGAGGAACTCGTGCACGGCGCGGGGAATGGCACGCCCGCCGGAGCCGAGGGAGAGGGGATGGTTCTCGGGGAAGGCGCTCTTGCCCTGGAGGCTGGTCGTGACGGGGATCTGGAGCTTCTCCGCGAGCTCTCGCAGCTCGTCCCAGGCTTTCGCGTAGTGCACGCCCTGGCCGGCGTAGATGACGGGGCGCTCGGCGTTGCGGAGCGCCTCGGCGACGGCCTTCGCGGCTTCGGGGTCGGGGCCGGAGCGGAGGGAGGGGGCGGGCTCGTAGACGAAGTCGTCGGGAACGTCCTCCTGGAAGACGTCGCCCGGGATCTCGATGAGCACGGGGCGGGGGCGTCCGTTCCGGACCTGGGTGAAGGCGCGGCGCATGACGTCTGGGACGGTCGAGCCGAGGGTGACCTGCTCGGTCCACTTGGTGACGTGCTGGAAGTTGAGGAAGGAGTTGAAGTTGGGGGCGGTGTTCGTGATGCGGCGGGCGTAGCCGCCGGGCATGACGAGGATGGGGACGGAATCGCCGTAGGCCTGGGCGACCCCGCCGAAGGCGTTCTCGGCGCCGGGGCCGTGTTGCATGGCGAAGACGCCGATGCGGTCGCCCGAGTTGACGCGGCTGAAGGCATCGGCCATGTGCAGCCCGACGCGCTCCTGGCGCACGATGATGGTGCGGACGTCGGCGCGGGCGGCCGCCTCGATGATGGGGTTGACGGGATAGGCGACGAGGAAGTCGACGCCCTCGCGCTTCAGGATCTCGGCTACGGCATCGGCGACCTTCATGGCGCCCCCCTTTGCTCGCCGCGACGGGCCGTTCGCGGCGGCGCCAGTCTACCGGTCGGGGGCTCGCGCTTGCCGCAAGCGAGGGGTGGCGCGCACAATTCGCCGCGATGCCCCTGCTCAGCGTGATCTCCGATACGCCCGGCGCCGGCAAGACCGGCGTCGCCGCCAGCCTCGCGCGAGACCTTGCCTACACCGGCCGGCGCGTCTGGCTGGTTCGGGGCGAGGGACCGGACGGCGGCAATGCCGCTGACGACGCGCACTGGTTCGGCAGTCTCGACTTTGCCCCCGGAAGCGCCTCGACACCCGTGGCGGCGGGGGTCATCCCGCCACCCAGCGGCGACGAGGTCGTCGTGGCGGAGCTCGACGAGCCGCTGGAGCGGGCGGTTGCGACGATCCTCGTGACACGCGGCCTGCCAGACGAGGCGCGCGTGGGCGAGGCCGCGCCCGTCGCCGTCGTCGCGCTCGACGTGGCGGCTTCCGCACTCGCCGATGCGCCCGAAGACGTGGGCGGCGCGCCCCTGATCGCGATCGCCGAGGACCGCACCCTCGCGGGCTTCAGCGTCTCGGAGGCGCAGGCGGCGCTGCGGGCGGAGACGCTGGTGGAGGGCGAGGGGCTCGACCCGACCTGCGA
>DAOUID010000132.1:0-3083 GCA_034428315.1 Dehalococcoidia bacterium | reverse complement strand
GCCCCCGGTCCCCGCGACGAGCGCATCACCGTCGCCCGGTTCGTCCAGATCTGGGCCGGCCACGACGCCGCCCACCTCGGCCAGATCGAGGAGCTCCTCGGAGAGACCGTCGCCGGCGCTCAGGAGCGCCGCGCCCGTCCCCCGGAGTAGCCCGTGCCCCCCGAGATGCAGCCCGACGCGCTCACCGATGTCGTCACCCGTCTGGAGACGATAGGAGTCGACTACATGCTTACAGGCTCGGCGGCAGGGCTCCTCTGCGGCCTCTCCCGCTCGACGGGTGACTTCGACATAGTCCTCGACCTGCCCCACGAACAGGTTGCGCCATTGGTCGACGCCTTCTTCGGCGACTACTACATCGAGCCGGATGCCGTCTTTGATGCGGTGGAGCGTGCCTCCATGTTCAACGTGATCCCCATGCGGTGGGGGCTGAAGACGGACTTCATCGTATTGGGCGACGAGCCGTTCGACCTTGCTGCGTTCGGGCGACGGCGTCAGGCTGACTGGCACGGCATCCCCATATGGGTCATTAGCCCCGGGGATCTCGTGCTGAGCAAACTGCGATGGGCCCGCGAGTCGTACTCGGGGCAGCAGCTTGCCGACATACGCGCGATAATGGCGACTGGATTGGTGAACGAGGACGATGACTTCCGTGCCTGGGTCGACCGGCTCCGCCTCAACGAAGTCCTGGACGCCAGTCGTACCACGCGATACGACGCCTGAGATGGCCGCGCGCCACCGTGAGTGGTGGCTGGGCTTGAGGGAAAGCGAGCGCCTCCAGCTCATGCTGGACCTGGCGAACGCCGGCATCGAGGCCCGCATGGGCATGCTCCGCCAGGAGCATCCCGACGCCTCCGAGGCTGAGCTGACCGCCATCTGGACCGAGGAGCGCTACCGCGATTCCCTTCCCGCCGACTTCCTCGCCCGCGCCGTCGCCGCCATCCGCTCCCGAGACCGCTAGCCTCTCGCCCCCGCCAGGTTGGGGCTGCGGGTGAGCCGGGCCGTCCCCTTGTTCGCGGCGAGCACCTTCTCGATGCTGCGGGCCAGTTCCTCGCTCACCGATGCCTGCTTCCAGTCAAACTCCTGCTCCATCCCGTCCGTGTCGTGGATCACCAGCCGCACACCGTCCCCGCCGGGGTGGTCCCCAAGGAGCGCCTCCACCGTCTTCAGGAGCGCCCGGTCCGTGACGTCGTCCTCCGTCTCGTAGATCGTGATCACGAGCTGTGAACCCTCCCCTCCCACCGGCGACCGAACCTCCGGTGACTCCGCCTCCGTCGTCGCCGCCGGTGGGGGAGGCGCGGCTGTCGCGCCGTTCCCGTTCCGTGGCGCCGCGGCCGCTGGCGGGGCAGGTGGCGTCGGCGCTGCGCTTTGCGCTGGTGTTCGCCGCCTCCCTCCGCTGCGGCGCGGGGGCGCCTGGAACTCCTCCGGCCTGAACCCGATGAGTGTCCCTTCCGCCGCATTCCACGGGACTGCGCGACGGGCGCTCAGATTCAGGCGGTCGCCCCGTTCGCGGCACTCGAGCGAGACCAGCACGATCTGCCCCTGCGCCCACGTCTCCTCGCTCGATGTCTCGAGCACGTCGCTCCACACTGCCAGCTCCACCCGCCCCGACAGGTCCTCCAGCCCCACGAGGTAGAACCGCCGGTTGTCGCGCGTGTAGCGCACCGTCACCTGCGTGATCATCCCCGCCACCGTCACTGCCTGCCCCACCAGCTCCAGCGAGAGGTCCGCGACCTGGTGCGTCGTGTGCGCCGCCAGCTCCTGGGCCGCCCGGCGGAACGGATGCTCGCTCAGGTAGACCCCCAGAAGCTCCTTCTCCCAGCGCAGCCGCTCGTCCTGGTCCAGGGGTGCGTCGATCAGCTCGACCCCCGGCATGGGCGTGTCCACCTCGCTCCCGAACAGGTCGAACATCGTCGATTGGCCGCTGTCCCGCAGCTCCCGCTCCCGCTTGGCGAGGTTCGCGATCCGCTCGCTGTTCGCCCGCAGCGTCCCGCGCTCCCCGATCTCGTCGAGCGCCCCCGCCAGCGCCAGGTGCTCGATCGTGCGGCTCGTCGCCCCCTCCAGGTCGGCCCGCTTGCAGAAGTCGTCCACGTCCCGGTAGGGACCGTGCTTCTCCCGCACCGCGATGATGCCCTCGACCGCCGCCGGCCCCACGTTCTTGATGTCTCCCAGCCCGAAGCGTATCGCCAGCGCCCCGTCCTTCTGGCGCTCGATGCCGAACGTGGACGTGCTGGAGTTGATGTCAGGCGGCAGCACCTCGATCCCGAGACGCGCGCACTCCGCCACTGCCTGCGCGATGCGCTCGTACGGATCCGGCGAGCTGCCCGCCAGCTGCAGCACCGCCGTCAGGTACTCGACCGCATGGTTCGTCTTCAGGTAGGCCGTCTGGTAGGCGATGTTCCCGTAGCACCAGGCGTGCGCCTTGTTGAAGGCGTACCCGGCGAACGGCTCGATGAGCTCCCACACCGCCCGCGCCCGGTCCTCCGGGTACCCGTTCGCCGCCGCCCCCTCGATGAAGCGCGAGCTCTCCGCCGCCATCACCTCCGCCTTCTTCTTCCCCATCGCCTTCCGCATCACGTCCGCCTCGCCCAGCGTGTAGCCCGCGAAGCGCTGCGCGATCTGCAGCACCTGGTCCTGGTAGACGATGACCCCGTGCGTGTCCGCCAGGATGTCCGCCAGGTCCGGGTGTGGGTGCTGGATCGCCTCCTCCCCGTGGCTGGCGCGGATGTAGGTGGGAATGTGCGCCATCGGCCCCGGACGGTAGAGCGCCACCATCGCGCAGATCTCCGCCACGCTCTTCGGCTTCAGCTCCTGCACGTACCGCCGCATCCCCGCCGACTCCAGCTGGAACACCCCGAAGGTCTCCCCTCGCCCCAGCGTCTCCATCGTCGCGGGGTCCGCCTCCGGCAGCTTCAGGAGGTCCACCTCCGCCCCCGTCGTCTCCCGCACCAGGTCCACCGCCCGCCCCAGGATCGTCAGGTTCGAGAGGCCCAGGAAGTCCACCTTGAGCAGGCCCATCGCCTCGACCTGCTCCATCGCGAACTGCGTCGTCGGCACGGCCAGCTCGTCCCCCCGCCCGGTGCGCT
>DAOUID010000131.1:0-2502 GCA_034428315.1 Dehalococcoidia bacterium | reverse complement strand
ACCGTGGCCCCGATGATGCTGCCCCACCTCCGCGACCGCCTCATCACCCTCACGCGCTACCCCAACGGCATCGGCGACCTCCACTTCTACCAGAAGCACTCCGAGGGCCCGCCGCCCGAATTCGTCGAGACGGCGCCCGTCCACTCCGAGGGGGCCAGCGGCGACCGCGACTTCCTCCTCTGCAACAACCTCGCGACGCTTCTCTGGCTCGGCCAGCTTGCCAACCTCGAGTTCCATGCCACCATGGCGCGCGTCTCCACCGTGCCCGACGCTCCCTCCCTCCCCACCGACTTCACCGCCTCCCGCGCGAATGTCGAGGCGTCCGTCCTCAACTACCCCGACTTCCTTCTCTTCGACCTCGACCCCTACATCTACCGGGGCGACGAGGCCGCCGGCGAGGAGCCGCAGCTCAACCGCAAGGCCTTCGCCAAGACCGTCGAGGTGGCGCGCGCCTTCAAGGAGATCCTCGATGCCGCCGCCCTCCCCTCCTACGTCAAGACCTCCGGTGCGACCGGCCTGCACATCTACGTGCCCGTCCTCCGCCAGTTCCCTTACCCCGTTATCCGCTCCCTCTGCGAGACCGTCAGCGGCGAGCTGCTCGCCCGCATGCCCCGCGACGTCACGCTCGAGTGGGCATCCGAGAAGCGCACCGGCAAGATCTTCCTCGACGTCAACCAGAACGCCCGCGCCAAGAACGTCGCCGCCATCTTCTCGCCCCGCGCGAAACCGGGCGCGCCCGTCTCCGTGCCCGTCCGCTGGGACGAGCTCGACGACCTCTACCCGACCGACTTCACCGTCCTCACCGCCCTCGAGCGCTTCGCCGAAACCGGGGACCTCTGGGCCGGCATCCTCGATGCGAAGCAGGACCTGACCGCGCTCCTCGGGGTCGACGCATGAGCGACCAGGAGCCCCTCGACCTGCGCGGCCGCGACCGCAACGAGGCGATCGAGATCGTCCAGCGCGCCCTTGTCGAGGCCGGCTATGAGGCGAGCGACTGCGTCGATGTCCTTGGCGGCGCGTTCGTCTCCGCGGCCGTCCGCCGCTACTGGGTCGAGGGACTGAGCCCCGCCGAGGCGCACGAGCGCCTCTGCGCCGAAGACCCCGAGCTGGCCCGCGCGATCGAGGCGCTCGCCCCGATCCTGCTCGACCGGGCCGAAGCGGCGGGCCAGCGCGAGGCGGCCGTCGCCGCCGTCGAGCTCCTGCTCGCGGGCGCCGCTCCCGAGCGGGACCAGCTCCGCCTGCCCCTGAATCCGGACGCCGGCTAGACCTTCGCTCCCGCCACGATGTCCTCGACCACCGCCGGGTCGGCGAGCGTCGTGACGTCGCCCACGTTCTCCGGTTCGCCCTCGGCGATCTTGCGGAGGATGCGCCGCATGATCTTCCCCGAGCGCGTCTTCGGCAGCCCCGGCACGAACTGGATCTGGTCCGGCGTCGCGATCGGACTGATCTCGGTGCGAACGGCCAGCCGTAGCTCCCGCTCGATATCGTCCGAACCGCTCCAGCCCTGGTTCAGCATCACGTAGGCGTAGATGCCCGTGCCCTTCACGTCGTGCGGGTACCCGACCACGGCCGCTTCGGCGCAGGCCTCGTGCCCGACGAGCGCTCCCTCGATCTCCGCGCTTCCGAGCCGGTGGCCGGCCACGTTCATCACGTCGTCGACGCGCCCCGTAATCCAGTAATAGCCGTCCTGGTCGCGGTGGCAGCCGTCGCCCGTGAAGTACTTGCCCGGGTAGGTCGTGAGGTACGTCTCGATAAAGCGAGGGTGATCGCCGTACACCGTCCGCATCATGCCGGGCCATGAGGCGACCATGCAGAGCCGCCCCGTCACCCCGTTGCCCTCGATGACGTTCCCCGCCTCGTCGACCACCGCCGGCTGTACGCCCAGGAACGGCAGCGAGGCCGAGCCCGGCTTCATGTCGTTCGCGCCAGGGAGGCCCGTGATCATGTGGCCGCCCGTCTCTGTCTGCCAGTACGTGTCGACCACGGAGCAGCGTTCCCCGCCGACCACGTTGTGGTACCAGCGCCACGCCTCCGGGTTGATCGGCTCGCCCACGCTGCCGAGCACACGGAGGCTCTCGCGGCTGTAGCGGGTCACGTGGTCGTCGCCCTCCGCGGCGATCGCCCGGATCGCCGTCGGAGCCGTGTAGAAGCTGTTGATCCCCAGCCGGTCGACCATGTCCCAGTAGCGTCCCGCATCGGGGTAGGTCGGCACCGACTCGAACAGCACCGATGTGGCCCCGTTCGCCAGTGGCCCGTACACGATGTAGCTGTGCCCCGTGATCCAGCCGACGTCCGCCGCGCAGCAGTAGATGTCCCCGTCCCGGTAGTCGAACGTGTAGCGATGCGAGAGCATCGTGTAGAGCAGGTAGCCCGCCTGCGTGTGCAGCACGCCCTTCGGCTTTCCCGTCGAGCCTGACGTGTAGAGGATGAAGAGTGGGTCCTCCGCGCCCATCTCCTCCGGCTCCGCTTCCGTCGACTGCCCCGCGAGTGCGTCGTCCCACC
>DAOUID010000130.1:0-3017 GCA_034428315.1 Dehalococcoidia bacterium | reverse complement strand
GTCCACGTCGGGTGTGGACCGTCATCGAAGGTGAGGTACACCACGGGCTCCCCGGCTGCTCCGTGGGCCGTATGCGTCACCTTTGGAGGCGCGGTCGAAGGCGCCTCCTCTTCGAATCGCGCCTGCTCCCTCTCCACCGCCGCCTCCAGCGCCTCCCAGGTAGGCCCGTCGACCACGCCCGTCGGGGGCAGCCCCGCCTCCACCTGCAGTTTCAGCACCGCCTCCCGCGTGGCCTCGTCGTACACCCGGTAGTAGCGCCCCGGATCCGCGAACCCGAGCGATCGCACCCGCGCGAGGCGCTGGTGCAGCGCCCGCACGCGCCGTCCCTGGTCGCCTGTCCCGATCGTGTACTCGTCGAAGTACGACGCGTCCGGCCCGTCCAGGAGCACCTCTGGTCCCGGGGCGTCCGGAGGCAGGCCCGGCGCCACCTCGATGGACTCGAGGTACGCCTCTGCCGCCTGAAGGAAGCCGTTGTCCGGCGCGAGCCGCAACGCCCGGCTAATCGACGACCGCGCCCGGTTCAGTTCGTCGGGCGAGGCGAGCACCTGCCCCAGGGCCCGCACCGCATGGATGTCCGCGTCATCGGCCCGGACCTTCAACGCCTCGTCCGCATAGAAGAGCAGGTAGGAGACCATTGACGGGAGGTCCGTTTCCGCTGCGGTGCCGCTCACCAGCGGCCCATCGAGCGCGAACGCCTCCTCCGGCGAGAGCGCCTCCATCAGCGCGAATGCCGCCCCGTACTCCCCGGCGAACACGTTCGTGAGGAGGGGCTGTCCGGCCGAGCCCGCGTACCCCAGCCGCACCGCCGCCATCCGGTTCACCACGATCGAGAGCCAGCGCAGGCCCTCATGCTCCGGCGCCCGGCTCGATGTCTCAACCGCGAGCGCGGCCGCATCCCGCCAGAGGTTGGCCCCGGCCAGCCGCACCACCTCCTCCGCCCTCGACATCAGGTCGCCGCTCAGGTCACTCGGCGCCTCAACCGGCACTGCCTCATAGGCGAGGCCGTTCCAACGGAAGACCAGCTCCCCCCTCTCCTGCACCCCGCAGGCATAGCAGAACACGTACGCGTTCGACGTGTTGAAGAGGAGCTCGACGACACCGTCCCCGTCGAGGTCGGCCAGACTCCCCGAGTCGGGCGTTCCGCTGATGTGCGACACCACCGTCTTGAGCCATCGCCCCTGCGCGAGCAGCACATCGAACGTACTGCCGTGCGCCCCCGTTTGGCCCCGGACGGCGATGAGCGCCGCATCCTCCCCGGGCGTCAACGGACCGGGATCGAGCACTTCGACGAGGTGTGTGCGGTGGGGCGCGGTCTCCAGCGTCACCTCTCCCAGCGGCTCCGACCACGTACCGTCCGCATTGCGCCGGTAGAGGGCGACCAGGTGGAAGAAGTTGATGACGTTCCCGTCCTCCTCCTCGTAGAGCGGCTGCGGTCCGTTCGTGACCACCGCCCAGAACGCGCCCTCGGCGTCCCGCGTGCCCAGGGGGAACGCGTGCGCCGTTAAACCCTCCGCCCCCTCGCCGAACACCTCGACGATCGGCGCGAGCGCGATTCCGGCCAGTTCGGCCGCGAGCTGCTTGGTGGGCAGATCCTCAGTTGGCGTCCACGTCGGCGGGGCTGTCGCCGTCTCGGTTGGCGTCGTCGCCCCGGTCGTCGGGGTGGCGGTGGGCGGCGGTGTGGCCGTCGCGGGAGCCGGCGTTTCCGCTGCCGGCGTGGTGGCGGGCATCGATGGCTCCCCGGAGCCGCAGGCGACACCCGCCAGCGCCCCGACGACGAGCACGATCAGTCCCGCCGCCACATTCCTCGCCGGCATGCGCAGTCCCCTCACCGGTGTGCTGGTCGGGGTGCCCGGATTTGAACCGGGGACCTCGCGGCCCCAAACCGCGCGCTCTGCCTGGCTGAGCTACACCCCGCCCGGCCAGCGTACCGCACGCCTACCGCTGGCCCTAGGCGGGCAGGGGCTGTGCGCACCCGATGATGTCGTGAACGTCCGCGACGTTGTGCTCCTCCAGCCACGCCTCCAGCCCCTCCAGCACGTCGAGCGGCGCCCGCGGATTCGAGAAGCTGGCCGTCCCCACCTGCACCGCTGTCGCCCCCGCCATCAGGAACTCCACCGCGTCGCGACCGCTGCTGATGCCCCCGCATCCCACCACCGGCACGCGCACCGCTTGCGCTACCTCGTACACCACCCGCAACGCGACCGGCTTGATGGCGGGGCCGCTCAGCCCGCCGCTTGCACGCTGGAGAACGGGACGCCGCGCGTCCGCGTCGATGGCCAGCCCGGGCACCGTGTTGATGGCGCAGATGGCCGCCGCCCCCTCGTCCGCGCAGGCCCTCGCGATCTCCGCTGGGTCCTGTGCGGCCGGCGTTAGCTTCACGATCACCGGCAGCTCGCAGGAGCGCACCGCCCCCCTGGTCGCCTGCGCCGCCGCCATCGCGTTCAGGCCGAAGTCGAGCCCGTTGTCCACGTTCGGGCAGCTGAAGTTCAGCTCCAGCCCGGCCACGCCCGGCACCCCGTCGAACGCCCTCGCCAGGTCGCCGTAGTCGGCTGCCGTGTCCCCCGCGAGGTTCACGATGACGGGCACGTCCCAGCCCGCCCAGACCGGCGCCATCTCCTCGATGACGCGGTCGACGCCGAGGTTCTGCAGGCCGATCGAGTTCAGCATGCCGGAAGGCGTTTCCGCCACGCGCGGCTGCGCGTTCCCCGCTCGCGGCAGCGGCGTGACCCCCTTCGAGACGACCGCCCCCAGCCGGTTCACATCGAACTGCCGGGCGAACTCCAGCCCCCAGCTGAAAGTGCCGGAGGCGGGCATGACGGGATTACGCAGGCTCAGGTTCGTCTTGCGTCCGGGCGCGAGTTCGACCGCCAGTTGTGGTGTCACGAGGCTAGTGTACGGTGCGCGCTAGGCGCCATTCGGCGCCGGCTCCTTGCGTCCCGAACGGCGGCTGCGCCAGAGCCGCTCCGTCTCCGAGTTCTCGAAGTCCCGTTCGCTCCCGCAGTGCTTGCAGATGCCCC
>DAOUID010000129.1:0-6104 GCA_034428315.1 Dehalococcoidia bacterium | reverse complement strand
GAGGCGCACGGTGCGGCCCGCGTCGGCGGCGGTGAGGTCACCCGCGTAGGCGTCTTTGAGCATAGGTCAGCCTACCGCGAGGCCCATCAACGACCAACGTAACGGGAGGGGACGCCTCAGGGAGGGGAGAGGAGGTCGCGCAGCTCGGCGTCGTAGGCGCCCTCGACGTCCTGCTCGACGCGCCGCTGGAAGCGGCGGTAGGCGGTCACGAGCTCCTCGGCCTCGGGGGTGAGGAGGGTGCGTCCGCCGCCGGCGCCGCCCACCTCCGACCGCACGAGCGGTCGTCCGAGGTTGGCCTCGATCTCCTTCACCTTGCCCCAGGCGCGACGGTAGCTGAGCCCCAGCGCGGACGCGGCTTCGGCGAGCGAGCCGGTCTCGGCGACGAGCTCGAGGAGGCGGACACGGTAGTCTGACATGACGAGCTGGCCGCCGGTCTCGATCCAGAGCTTCTGGCGAGGTTCCGAGGAAGGCATCGCGGGGCGAGCCTAGCACGCCCGCCGGGGCGTCTCAGCCGTTCAGGTCGTTGCGGGAGGACTGCACGGCGTGGACGTGCGCGAAGTCGTTCACGGAGAGCACCGCCTGGCGGTCGCCATCGACGCGCACAGTCGTGATGGAGGTGTGGTGGAGGGGGAACATCTGGTCGACGGAGGAGGAGAGGGCTTCGGCGAGGAAATGGTTGATGACGCCGGCATGGCAGGCAACGACGACACGCCGCCCCCGGTTGGCCTCGGCGATCTCGCCGATGGCGCCGGTGACGCGACGGCGGAAGGCGGGCACGTCCTCGGCATCGGGCCAGATGGAGTCGAGGCCCGTGCGGTTCTGCTCGCGCATGAGCTCGACGAAGCGCTCGGCGCCGTAGTGGTCGATGACGCCGAGGTGCTGCGGGGCCTTCTGGAACTGCTCGATCTCGCGCAGGCCTTCGTGGACGACCGGCTCGAGGCCGTGGTGGCCGGCGATCTCGCCGGCGGTCACGCGGGCGCGGCTGAGGGGGCTGCAGTAGACGGCGCCGAGGGAAAGCGTCGCGAGCCGCTCACCCACGACGCGCGCCTGCTCGCGGCCGAGCTCGGAGAGCGGCGCATCGACGACGTCCCCCATCGGCATGTTCGCGTGGATCTGCTGCTCGCCATGGCGGACGAGGAGCAGTTCGGTCATGCCTTCGAGCGACTCGATGAAGGGGTTCTCAAGGTCGATGAGGCGTACGCGGCGCGGTTTCGCGGCTTCAGTCATCGCCGGGACTGTAGCGCTCCCGCCGCGAACGGGACAGTGCCGCGCAGGCGGGGGACAATTCCCCCATGGCGCTCGACCTGGACCCGGGACTCGGAGCGGCGGGCAACCCCGCACTCGTGAAGGCGATCATCGAGGAGATGGACGGCGGGGCGGTGCCGTTCGAGCGGTTCATGGAGCTGGCGCTCTACCACCCCGAGCACGGCTACTACCGCACGGGGGGACGCATCGGCACGGGCGGAGACTTCCTGACCAGCCCGACCATCCACCCGATGTTCGGGTGGGCCGTGGGGGCCTGGTGCGAGTGGGTGTGGGAGGCGCTGGGGCGGCCGGAGCCGTTCACGATCGTCGAGCCGGGGGCGGGCGAGGGCGCGCTGGCCACGTCCTTGCTGGACTGGGCGGAGGGGCGGGGCGGGGCCTTCGCGGAGGCGCTTGGCTACGTCGCCATCGAGCCGAACGCGCGGGGCTCCGACAGGCGCGTCCAGTGGCTCGACGGCGCCCCGGAACCCGTCGAGGCCGGGGTGGTGCTCTCGAACGAGCTGTTCGACGCGCTGCCGGTGCGAGTGTTCGACGTCGAGGAACGGGGGCCGGTGGAGGTGTACGTGCGCTGGGACGGGGAGCGGTTCGTGGAGGCGCGGGGAAGCATCGCGACGATCGACGGAGCGCCTGCAGCGGGGCGCTTCGAGGTGAGCGGACGGGCGCACGCGACGATGTCGGCGATGTGCGACCTGGTGGAGCGGGGGGCGGTGCTCACGTTCGACTACGGGTACCCGGAGGAGGAGCTGTGGGCGGACTGGCGCAGGCAGGGGACGCTGCTCTGCTTCTACCGCCACACCGCGCACGAGGATCCGTACCAGCACGTGGGGGAGCAGGACCTGACGGCGCACGTGAATCTCTCCGAGCTGGAGCTGGCGATGGAGCTGGCCGGCCTGACGCCGTTCCCGCCAGTGACGCAGGCGGCGTTCCTGACCGATGCGGGACTGGGGAGCCTGATCGAGAGCGTGCGCGACGACCTGCCCGAGTACTTCGCTCGCCGGCGGGCGTTCCAGCAGCTGACGGACACGGCCGGGCTCGGGCGCATCCGGGTGCTGGCGGGGACGAGGGGCGTGGAGGGGCAGCCGCCGGGGTTCGGAGGCGAGGCGTGAGCAGCGGGGAGCGCGAGCCCGCGACAGCCTCGCCGCCTCGCGAGGAACCCATCGAGGTGGGCGCGGGCGCGCCCGACTTCCGCCTCCCGGCCGTAACCACGGAGGGAGAGCAGATCGAGGTGACGTTCGGGGAGACGGTGGCGGAGGGCGACGTGCTGCTCGTCTTCTACCAGGACGACGGGATGCCCATCTGCACGAGCGAGCTGAAGGCATTCGCGCAGGAGCACGAGACCCTGCGCGCGGCGGGCGTGCAGGTGTTCGGCGTGAACACGAACGGGCTGGGCTCGCACGCGCGTTTCCAGGAGCGGGATCGATTCCCCTTCCCCCTGATCAGCGACTTCCACGGGGAGGTGGTGCGCGCCTACGGCCTCTGGGACGAGGACGCGCGGAAGTCGAGGCGGGCGCTCGTCCTCGTGGGCCGGGACGGGACGGTCCGCTACGTGGAGCCGCACTTCAACCCCGGGAACCTGGCCGCCTTCGAGGCGGTGTTCGCAGCGCTGGGGCTGGCGTAGGCGCTCGACCCCAGCGGGGTGCTGGCCTAGGGTGGCGGAGGCCGTTTCGAGGGCAGTGGCGGCCACAGGGAGCAAAGCGTGACGCGAAAGCAACTTCTCATCGGGGGCGGCGTGGTCGTGATCGCGATCATCGCCGTCGCGATCGTCCTGGTCTGGTTGTTGCTGCTGCGAGACGACTCGCCACCGCCGGTGAGCCTCGAGGGTGCTGTGTCGTCCCGGCAGGAGGAGCGAACGCCGGAGGCGACGACCCCCAGTCCCACGGCGGAGGGCACGGAGGCGGCCACAGCGGCCGCCACCGCCACAGCGGCCGCCACCGCCACAGCGGCGAGCCAGCCGGAGGCCCAGCCGGCAGGCATCGATGGCACTTGGACGCTGGCAGAGGGCGAGGAGAGCTTCGTCGGGTACCGGGTGGAGGAAGAGCTCGCGACGATCGGCTACAAAGAGGCGGTGGGCCGGAGCCTGACGATCGAGGCGACGATCATGATCGAGGGCGGACAGCTGACGGGGGTCCTGGTGACCGCCGACCTGCGTGACCTGAAGAGCGACGACCCGCGGCGGGATGGCGCGATTCGCAACCAGGCGCTGGAGTCGAACGCCTTCCCCATGGCCACCTTCGAGCTGACCGAGCCGGTCGCGGTGCCAGATGGGCTCGCGACGGGCGAGGCGATCAGCATCGAGGCGAACGGCACATTGACCCTGCACGGCGTCACGCGGGCGGTGACCATTCCAATCGAGGCGGAACAGCGGGCCGGCGGCCTGCTGCTCGTGGTGGGGTCGCTCCCCATCTTGTTCGCGGACTACGACATCGACCAGCCGCGCTCGCCGATCCTCGTGTCGATCGAGGACAACGGGGTGATGGAGCTGCAGCTGTTCCTGCAGCGGGGCCCGTAGCAGCGCTCGTTGACGGCTCGTTCGCGGCGTTCCAGCATGGAGGGCCAATGGCGGCTTACTCCGAAACCGTGATGGACCACTTCGAGCATCCCCGGAACGCGGGCGAGATGGACGCGCCCGACGGCGTGGCGACGGTTCGCAATCCAGTGTGCGGCGACCGCATGCAGGTGATGCTGCGCATTGCCGGCGACCGCATCGAGAAGATGCAGTGGCTGACGCGGGGCTGTCCGCCCGCGATCGCGACAAGCTCCTGGACGAGCGAGCACGTGGAGGGGTGGACGCTAGCGGAAGCAGAGGCGCTTACGCGAGAGGCGATCGCGGAGGGTGTCGGGGGGTTGCCGCGAGACAAGGTGCACTGCAGCGTGCTCGCCGCTGACGCGCTGAGGAAGGCGATCGCCGACTACCGCGAGCGCGCGAGCTGACGCGATCCCGTCTGTGCATTCGGTCACAAGCGGTCGTATGATGCGGCCATTGGCACCGGAGGCGCCTTTCCGATGATCGAATCCCTGCTCGCTCTCTACAGCCCGACCGCGCTCGGAGTGATCTTCGTGCTGGTGTGGGCGTCCACGGCCGTCATCGTGACGATTCCGGCCTTCGCGACGCGGGGCACGGCGCAGATGGTGTGGTTCGGGGCAGCGGGGTTCGTGCTGACGATCGAGGCGGGCGTGCTCATCGCCCTGGCGGTGCTCAACAGCCAGGGCAAGGTCTTCTAGGCGCGGAGTTCCGGGGAAGCTACAGCAGGCGGCGGATGGGCTTGCGGCCCGGGCGCGGGTCGTAGTTGCTCTTGAACATCTCGAGCTTGTCACGCTCGATGAGGTACTTGCCGGCGAAGAGCGTGGCCGGGATCTTCTTCTGCTTGATCAGGCGCCGCAGGCTCTGGGGGTGAATCGAGAGCTCGCGGGCCGACTCGACGAGGTCCAGGTAGTCGTCAAATGGGGTCGCCATAGCCGTCATCTCCGCTCACCCGGATCGCGGGGTGTGAAACGATAATCCGAGTAGGCAATAAAAATCTAGCATCGTCTCGTCTTTATGTCGAAACCTTAATCTCCGAGTGGCCCCTGAGCGGGGTTGGGCTATCCTGCCGCGGATGGCGTCGGTGCTGTGGCTGGACTTCGAGGGGGTCGTGGTGGAGACGGGGCTGACCGACGCGGTCATCGCCGAGTTCGGCGCCGGCGCCCCCGATGCCGGCGCCGCCGATTCCGAGCCGGCGCTGGCATCGGCGATCGCGCACTTCGAGGCGCCCCGCGAAGAGGTGGAATCGCGCGTGCGGGAGCTGGCGCGGGTGCGGCCCGGCTTCGAGGAGCTCCTCGGATGGGCGCAGTGGCACGGGTGGCTTCCGATCGTGGTCAGCGCGGCCCCCGACGTCTGCGTCGAAACCGTGCTGGAAGACCCGGCGTTCGACCGCGTGACGCGGCACTGCGGGCGTACCCGGCAGGTGTATCGCTGGCGCCTCACCTACGCCAGCCCGCGGGGCGTCGAGCTGGAGGAGGGTTTCCTGCTCTCGTACGCGGCGGCGCTGCGCGATGCCGGGGACCTGGTCGTCCATGTCGGTCAGGGGGCCGGGGGCGAGGCGGCGGCGCGACTGGCCTACGCGACCTGCACGGGTGGTCCGCTGCGGGAAGCCCTGGGCGCGGGGGAGCGAGCGTACGGATTCGAGACGTTGGGGGACGTCAGAACGCTGCTGGAACGCGAGGGGGAGGCGTGGCGGGCGTCGTTCGCGACGGCGACGGCGTAGCGACCGCGCAACCGGCCTAGACGTCGCAGGACATGATCACGAGGTCACGCTCGTTGCCCTCGCGGTCGATCACCCAGCCCTCGAGCGTCGCCTGGTAGCGGAAGCCGAGACGCTCGAAGACGACGCGTGCGCCTTCCTGGTCGACGGTCATCTGCGCGGTGAGCTTGGTGACGCCGAGGGCGGGCGCGATCTGGCGAATCTCGGCGGCGAGCAGCCCACCCATTCCCGTGCCGCGGTAGTCGGCATCGACGTTGATGCGAATCTCGCCGATGTGGCGGGTCCAGCGGGCGGGGCGGGTCCAGCGGGCGGGCTCGGTATGGAGGCTGGAGTAGCCGACAATCCTGTCGTCGACGCGGGCGATGATGGTGAAGGTGTCGCCGGTCGTCACCTCGGCGAGCCATGCATCGACGGTGGCGGGCGAGGTGATGTCTTCGCGCAGGAACAGGAGGACCTCTTCATCCAGGCCACGCGTGAACTCGAGCATGTCTTCACGATCGTTGTCCGAGAACGCGAGGAAGACGGCTGGGGTGCCGTCGCGCAGCTCGGCTTCCTTGGGGTAGCGGGAGGACAGGTTGCCAATTGAGGAGGTCATTCGTA
>DAOUID010000128.1:0-3606 GCA_034428315.1 Dehalococcoidia bacterium | reverse complement strand
CCCGACATGGTGAGCCTCGGAGGCGGTGTGCTGCTCATGGGGAGCGAGCGCGGCCGCCCCGATGAGCAACCCGTCCACCGTGTCGAGATCGCGCCCTTCCGCGTGGCCGTCGCGCCCGTGACGAACGCGCAGTTCGCTCCCTTCCTCGAGACCGGATACGAGCCCCCGCGCTTCTGGGACGACGACCGCTTCAACGCCTCCGACCAGCCCGTCGTGGGGGTGAACTGGTTCGATGCCGTCGCCTACTGCGAGTGGCTCGCCTCCGGAACCGGCGTTCCCTACCGGCTACCCTCCGAGGCCGAGCGCGAGTACGCCTCCCTCGGCGGCCTCGAAGCCGCCGACTGGCCCTGGCCCGGCGAGCGCTGGCAGGGTCACCCCGTCGCCGACCGCATCGCCGCCGCCGACCGCCCCCATCCCCCCGACCCCGAGTGCGCCAACGGCTACGGCCTCCGCTGCATGGCCGAAAACGTCCACGAGTGGTGCCTCGACTGGTATCACCCCCGGGGCTACGCCGAGCCCGGCGCGGGCGATCGCGAGCCCGCGGAACGCGCTCGCAGGGTCAGCCGTGGCGGGAGCTGGCGGCACTCGGTCAAGTTCACGCGCCTGACCGCCCGCGCCAGCCTCGCCCCCGAGCGGCGCTACAACGACTTCGGCTTCAGGCTCTACGCGGCGGGCTGAGCGTCCCTAGGCGTCCGCCGCTGCCAGGATCTGGGCCGTGTGCTCGACGAGGTGGTTCACGTTCATCTCGAAGATCCCGGCCACGTCCCCGAACATCTCGTGCTTCTTCTCCAGGTCTTCGGGCGTCACGTACTTCAGCTTCGCGTCGCAGTTGCTCACGACGGCGTCGAACTCGTCGACCGCCTCGATCGAGGAGGCGCAGTCGGGCTCCCACGCGTCGATTCCCGGATAGCCGCACGCCTCGCAGACCATCGTGGTGATGCGGGCCTCGATCTGGATCACGTGCTCCGCCACTTCCTGCGGGGTCCACTCACCTTCGCCGGGCGACCGCCGCCAGCCCATCTCGGCCGCCTCGATCGCCTCGCGAAACGTTGCGCGGGCGTCGGCCAGTGTTGCTCGCAGCTCGTCCGGTGTTGCCATGTGCGTCCTCCCCGGCGTCGGTTCTCCCCAGTGTGTACGCCGATCGCCCGCAACCGTCGAGGGCCCCGCCCTCGCGGTTCGAACGGCCACGTAGAATGCCGCGGATGGAGCTCAGGAGCCTCGGTCGCACCGGCGTGCAGGTCTCGAGCCTCTGCCTCGGCTGCATGATGTTCGGACGCCGCACCGAGCCCGAGGAGTCGTACGCCATCATCGACCGCGCCCTCGACGCAGGCATCAACTTCCTCGACACCGCCAACGTCTACGCGCTCGGCCGCAGCGAGGAGATCACGGGCGAGGCGCTCAAGCGGAACGGCCGCCGCCACCAGGTCGTTCTCGCGACCAAGGTCCACGGCGCCATGGACTCCGAGGACCCGAACGCCCGCGGCAACAGCCGCCGCCACATCATCGAGCAGTGCGAGGCCAGCCTCCGCCGCCTGCAGACCGACTACATCGACCTCTACCAGCTCCACCGCCCCCAGCCCGATATCCCCATCGACGAGACCCTCCGCGCCCTCGACGACCTCGTCCGCGCCGGCAAGGTGCGCTACATCGGCACCAGCACCTTCGCCTCCTGGGAGATCGTCGAGTCCCTCTGGGTGGCGAAGGAGCTCGGCCTCAATCGAGTCGTCTGCGAGCAGCCGCCCTACAACCTCCTCGACCGCCGCGCCGAGCGCGAGCTCCTCCCCATGACGCAGACCTTCGGCATCGGCGTCATCCCCTGGGGACCCATCGGCGGCGGCCTGCTCGCGGGCCGCTACCGCCGCGGCGAGCCCCTGCCCGAGGACGGCCGCTACGCCATGAACCCCCAGCAGCGCCGCCGCCTGACCGAGGAGGTGTTCGACGTCATCGAGGGTCTCGAGCCAATCGCCGCCGACAAGGGCTGCACCCTCTCCCAGTTCGCGCTCGCCTGGTGCGAGCAGCAGCCGGGCGTCACCAGCCCCATCATCGGCCCGCGCACGCTCGAACAGCTCGAGGACAACCTCGGCGCCGGCGACGTCGTCATCACCGACGAGGACCGCGAGCGCATCGACGCGGTCATCGCTCCCGGCCGTACCGTCTCGCCCTACTACGAGGCGGGCTGGCGGCCGCACGACTACCGTATCCTGTAAGGAGCGCCACCGCACGTGACCACCGCCGCCGCCACCCCCGCCGCCCTCGACGGCATCACCGTGCTCGACCTGACCGCCCACATCGCCGGCCCCTATTCGACCAAGCTCCTCGCCGACCTCGGAGCGCGCGTCATCAAGGTCGAGCGCCCCGGTGGTGACCCGGCCCGCGCCTTCGGCCCCTGGCTCAACGACGAGCCCGGCGCCGAACGCAGCGGCACCTACCAGTTCCTCAACACCAACAAGGAATCGGTCGTCCTCGACCTCAAGTCCGCAGGCGGGCGCGAGGTGCTGGAACGGCTCCTGCCGAGCGTCGACGTCGTGGTCACCAGCTACCCGCCCGCCGTCGCAGAGCGCCTGAACCTGACGCCCGACGCCCTCCGCGAAGCCGCCGACGTCAACGTGCTCTCGCTCACGAATTTCGGCTGGGAGGGCCCCTACCGCGACCATGCCCTCTCGGAGACGGTGCTCTTCGCCATGGGCGGCGAGATGTTCTCGCACGGCGCGGTCGGCCGCGAGCCGCTCAAGATGGGTGGGACCGCCTCGCTCATCCAGTGCGGCGCCATGGCCGCCATCGGCGCGCTCGGCGCCGTCTGCACGACCGAGGTCCACGGCATTACCCAGCGCGTCGACGTTTCCCTCTTCGACGTCCAGCTCAACAGCGTCGACCGCCGCAGCTCGGCCATCATGGCCTACCGCTTCTCCGGGCGGATCAACGCCAAGCCCGAGGTGGCTGGCCCTTCCACCGGCGCCGGTGTCGTGGGCGTCTTCCCGTGCGCCGACGGCTACGTCGAGATGACCGCCTCTGCCGGACCGTACTGGCATCGCTTCGCCGAGATGATCGACCACCCCGAGTTCAAGGATCCGAAGTGGAACGACCCTGAGTGGATGAACTCGGATGCTGCCCGCGAGGAGGTCGACGTCGCCCTCTACCCGTGGCTGGCTGAACGCACCCGCGCCGAGATCTGGGAAGCGGCGCGGAACGCCCACGCCATCCTCGCCCCCCTCTTCACCGCCGCCGACCTGTACGAAGACCCGGTCTTCCGCGAGCGCGGCCTCTGGACCGAGGTGGAGCACGAGACGCTGGGCTCGTTCCCCATGCTCGGGCGGCCCTACATCCTCAGCGCGACGCCCTGGGCCATCCGCCACGCCGCTCCCCGCCTCGGGGAACACACGACCGCCATCCTCGAGGAAACCGGCTACGACGAGGACACCATTGCCGAACTCCGCCGCACGGGAGCCGTCGCATGAGCGCCTACCTGCCGCTTCAAGGCGTCCGTGTCTGCGACTTCGCCTGCGTCTGGGCCGGCCAGACCGCCACCATGTACCTCGCCGACCTGGGCGCCGACTGCATCAAGGTCGAGAACCCGTACGTCTGGAACCCCGCCACCCGCGCCGCCGC